>DATGHU010000032.1 GCA_035307765.1 bacterium
TGGCGGTGACAATCACGGTAGTGGCGGCGGCGGCGACGATCACGACAAGGGCGGCGGCGACGACCACGGCAAGGGCGGCGGCGACGACCACGGGAATGGCAGCGGCGACCACGGGAATGGCGGTGGTGGCGGCGACGATCACGGCAAGGGCGGCGATGGTGGTCAAACCAACTAGCTACGAACTAGTGCGCGGCGACTAGGATTCTGCCCGAGATACTCAAGACGATATTATGAGGGACACTGCGAGGCCGGGGAGGATTCCCTGGCCTCGCAGGCATGACGGCGCTTCCCCCGGTGCAGTTACCTTCAGACACGCCGTGCCGACAGGCGGGTTAACAACGGCTCATCCGGAGGATCCTGCTAAAAAGTCATTTTGTGAGACCACTTCACACTTCAACGGCCCCCCGATTCTTCGCAAACGCTCGCGGAAGCTGAGGGAAGGGTCGGCAGCGCGACACATCAGGTACTCATCAAGCCGAAGTTGGTGGCGCAACAGTTTCCCAGCCTGCACGGCCTCTGCCTGAACGTGCCCTATTCGCCGGATTGACTGCACGGCGTCCACGACCTCTTCAACCCGGTCAGCGCGGCGAGGAAGAGCACCCCGTCGGCGTCTGCGAACACCCAGTCATCACTGCCGACGGTCCACTCGCTCGCTAGCGCCGACGTGAGCGCCTGTGGATGACGCGGATCAAGACGCTGTGGACCCACCGCGCAGGTACCGCAACTGAACCGAAAGCCCGATTCGGATGAGATCGGCCGTGTTGCGGTGGGCGCCCCAGATGATAATCCCTGCCAGCCCGCATGCCTGCGCCTTCAGGGCAATGAGATCGCCGACACAACTTTCATCCCATCTGCCGCCGTTCTCAACCACGAGCACATCGCCGCGCCGAGCTGCGTCTATCGCCTCAAGGAAGATATCCACGCTGCCGCAGTGTCGTGGCAGGGAGGACGCGACCAGCCAGTCTGCTCTAAGGCAGCAGGGGGCGGATGGTGGGGGGCGCGAGGCGCGTGGGTGCCGCAGTCGAAGGGACGCGTCGGCGAGCAAGGGCGTCGAGAGCTCGGCAAATGTTTCGACAATGTGGATGATCGTCGGCGGAGTGCCGCACCCCGATCGATGGTCGGGCGCTCATCAATCTCTTTCGTCCGCTTTGGCCGCCCGGAGCACAGGCGATATACTTTTTCGAAGCCACTTTGGGAGAATGACCAAATGCGCAACGAGCAGCCTCCGCGATTTCCTTGCCGCGGAGTCCCGCGGACGGAAGGAGAATGACAAGCGTCGCGTTTCGGCACCGATCCACCAACGGTAACTGGTCATCAGCGATCCGCCGGCAGCCATGGCCATTCACATCGGACTTGTGCTACCAGATGATGAGAGCAATCGACAGGACGAGAAGGGCTCCCATGCAGGCGTTGAAAATCCTCAGCCTGCGGGGGCCGCGAAGGACTTGATGGAAGGAGGCGCCGAACGCCAGCCACAGGAATCCGCTTGGCAGGGCGGCCAGGACGAACAATCCCCCCAGCGACGCCGCCTGCACCACGGGGCTCCCCGCCCCCGATCTCAGAAAGGTGCCGGCAGCGCTCGCACTCACGAGCCAGGCTTTTGGGTTGACCCACTGAAAGAGGGCGGCGGTCAGATAACCGACGGGGGCCTGTGCCGACACCGAGTCGATATGGGTGGAGGAGGTGGCAATGTTCCATGACAGGCACAGGAGACCTGCGGCTCCGCCCCAATTGAGGATCTTGAGCACCAGAGGATGCTGGAGGATGAGAGTGCCGAGCCCGAGCGGAACAAGGAACATCATCGCCCCCACGCCGGTCGCGACGCCACTCAGGCACTGTAGGCCTTTTCGCACCCCGGCGTGGGCGCCGACCGCCGTCAGCATGATGTTGCTGGGACCGGGCGTGACCGCCGCCACGACGGCGAAGAGAAGGAACGCCACGACCTGCTCGGTAATCATACGCTACCCCCCCACCGGATCGGCAGGCTCGGGGCCTGTCGCGAGGGATGCGAACGATGCATCACAAGGGAACCAAATCGGGCGCCGAAGGTCTTGCAGGATCGTGCCAGGGGACGGCGGCGGGCTGGATCGCCAGCACGGGGCCGCTCGAGGGCGTCGAACTCTTCCGCGCGTGGTTCGCGGGGGAGGCCTACCAGAAGCATCGGCATGACACGTATGCCATCGGTGTCACCGACTCGGGCGTGCAAGTCTTCGACTATCGGGGATCGGTCCGGGCCAGCACTCCGGGACAGATCGTCGTGCTGTATCCCGATGAGATCCACAATGGACGCGCGGGGACGCGCGAGGGCTTCGGGTATCGGATCGTTTACGTGCAGCCGTCGCTCCTGGCAGAGGCAGTGCGGATCCTGCGGGGGAGGCCTTATCCGCTGCCGTTCGTGAACGAGCCGGTATCGACAAACGCCAGGCTGTTGCGAGCCGTCAAGAGAGCCTTCCGAGCCCCACTGGAATCGCTGGCCGCGGATAGCCTGCTCGTGGACCTGGCGGAAGGATTGATGGCCGGAGAGCGAGGCGCTGCGGGACCCATCGTGTCGCGGCGCGTTGACGTTCGCGCGGTCGAACGGGCTCGCCGGTTTCTTGATGCCGAGAGGACCCGTATCGTGCACTCGACGGAACTCGAATCGATCACCGGATTGACACGGTATGACCTGGCCCGCCAGTTCAGGATCATGTTTGGGACCAGCCCGTACCGGTATTTGCTCATGCGGCGGCTCGAGTTCGCCCGGGAACAGATGCTCCGGGAACGCGCGTTGGTCCAAGTCGCGTGCGACGCGGGGTTTGCTGATCAGGCGCACTTCACCCGGGCGTTCAGGGCGGCGTTCGGACTGACCCCCGCGCGTTACCGCGCCCTCAGGATGGGGCGCTGTCCATCGATCGGCCCCGGCCCAGCGCCACGAGGGTTTCGACGCAACGATCCGTCCGCCCCCGCCGCAGGCATCGGGAGCGGGTGACAATGAAATCGACACAGACTCCCCCTCCCCGAGCGGCTCGGGGGCCGGCTCGGTATCCCAGGGTGCGCCGGACTCCTGCAGATCCAACGTCGGGCACCTGAGACGCTGTCCGGCAGTCCGGGGGATGGACGGCCATTTGCAATCCTGAGGGGAGGAGAAGCAATGCAGGTGGAGCACCTGGGACACCGACCGGTTATCGATCCCACGGCGTGGGTAGCTCCCAACGCTGTCCTGTCGGGATCGGTGGTGATTGGACCGCGTACTCGTGTGTTGTACGGTGCCGTGTTGACCGCCGAGGGTGACGCTGAACTCAGAGTCGGACCAGAGTGTGTGATCATGGAACAAGCAGTCTTACGTGCCGCCGGTCGATTCTCGCTGCAACTCGGAGAACACGTGCTCGTGGGCCCCCACGCCTATCTTGCGGGATGCCACATCGGTGCGCGCAGCTTCATTGCTACCGGGGCGATGGTGTTCTAAGAGGGGGGACCTACAGGAAGAATCTCCGAAGGAGTCCGTCGTCCGAGGGTCGACTAAACGGCCCGCCGCAACTGGCTCTGCAACCAAAGCACCGCGCGCACATACCACTGCGTCTCGGGGTACGGTGGAATGCCGCCGTATCGCCTCACGGCGTCGCCCCCCGCATTATAGCCGGCGAGGGCAAGCGGCCAGGTACGAAACTCAAGATAGTTCCACCGAAGAATTTCGGCTGCACCGAGCACGTTCTGCCACGGATCAATCGGGTTCACTCCCGCGGCCTGCGCCGTACCGGGCATAAGCTGGCCGAGCCCTAACGCGCCCGCCGAGCTGATCGATTGGTGGTTAAACCGGCTTTCCACGTAGATCACCGAGGCGAGCAGCCAGGGATCGAGGGCCTCTCGCTCTGCCGCGGCCTCGACCGCCTGCCCGAGCCAAGCGGCCTGGCTGCGCGTCAATCGTGGGTTGCTCGCGTAGGCCAGGGCGGCGATCCCCAATTGGGGATCGACCGATCCTGGGATTCGGGTGTTGAGCGCCTCGAGCCGCATGAGCCAGGCTTCTGCGAGACGGCCCACATCAGACGTGTGCGGACGGCGTAGGGCCTCACGGAAATAGTCGCCGGCTACATTCCACTGTCCCAAAGCGGCGGCGGCAGACCCCGCCCAAAGTGCGGGAAGGGCGTCGCCGGGAGCCTTGGTGGCGGCCGCGGCAAACACCTGTAAGGCCTGGGCGGGCGCGCCGGCACGGTAGGCCACGATTCCGTCGCGCAGCAATGCCTGTGCGGTCTCGGATGCGGCCGCGGGACCCGGCATCCCCGCGGAGATCCCCGCCGCGACGACCATCGCCGCAAATTTCAGCGCCCATCCCTTTTGTCCACCCATGCGTGCGACCCCCGCCCGATGCTCGTCTCCGTACTGGTAATGATGCCCCAAAGACGACATGGCCGGACCGGGGTGGGGGATTGTGGTGCCCCAACCGTGTAAGTGGAAAATGGAGTCCCGTTGGGAACGTGCAGGGTGCCGCCGCCCGTCGGGTTGGCAGGCAGGGACGATTCAGCGTCGGGAGCTTACGTCACCGGGACGCTTGCCTGCGGCGGAGAATGGTGACGGCGAGGATCGTGCCGGCGGAGAGCAGCGCCGCGCTGCCCACAAAGGGCGCCTGAGGCCCCAAAGCATCGTAGAGGATCCCGCCGAGCAGCGGCCCGATGACCAACCCGGCCCCCTGTGCGGTCTCCGATGCCCCCATCACCATACCGGTGCTCCCCGGGGGAGCGGCTTCACTCATTAGCGCAAGCCACGCGGGGGAGGAAATCGCGTAGCTCGCTCCCAACAGGAGTGCCGCCACGGCAAGCAACGGGAGGTTTCCCTTCCCCGCCAAGGGCAACAGCCACATTCCGCAGCTGGCGGCGACCATCCCCCATCCGACGCTGCGGGACCGGCCCGTCCGATCGGCCAGCCGGCCCGCCGGGACAGAGGCGAGCGCGACCGCCAGCACGATGATCAGGAACAGCGTTCCAATCCACTGATCGCTGAGCTGCACCACCTCGTGCGCGTAGATCACGAGGATGGGGGCGAGGAGCCCCACGCCGAACATCTGGATGAATGCCACGAGGAGCATCGGCAGCAGCCAGGGGGAGCCGCGGACGCCCTGGATGAAGCCGATCGCCGACGTTTCGGCGGCCCCCTGATAGGCGGTCGAGGGGGCGCCGGGATCGCGATAAACGACGATCGCCAGTACGGCCGCGATCAGCAACAGCGCGCTAGCAAGGTAGAAGCCGAACGTATACCCTCCGAGAAACCCCGCGACGAACAGACCCAGGGCCGGGCCGAGCGCGAGCCCGGAGAGGAAAAACATGTTCAGGGTCCCCATCGCCGTAGCGCGCCGCTCGCCCCCGGCTCGGTCCAGCATCGTCGCTGCGGCGACCGGCCAGAGCGCTGCGCTGCCCATCCCGTCCACCAGGCGGAGCGGGACGAACAACCAGGGATGTCGTAGCAACGTCATGAGCAGCGGGGCGACGCTGCTGAGGAGCAGCCCTCCCACGATCACGGGACGCCGCCCGATCCGATCGGCGAGGCTTCCCCAGGTCGTCTTGAACACAGTCTCGACCGCGGCAAACGTCGCCACCACCACGCCGACGAGCGTCGCGCTCGCGCCGAGGCGTTCCTTCAAAAACAACGGAAGCAGTGGGATGACGGTCGCGAATCCGAGCTCCGCAATGCCGACGACTGCGGCGACGCGGATCAGCGTGCGGTCGATGCCGTACCAGCGGCCCCCCACGTGCAGGCTACCGGGCCGGCGGATTCCCTAGCCGAGCCAGCATGACCGCCCGGGCCCGCGTTTCGAGAGCATCGGAGAGCGGGGCGAGCTGGAACCCCGGGTGGCGGCGGCCGACGGCCTCGCAAATCAGGCGGTCGGCAAATGCGGGGTTCTTAGGCAGCAGCGGACCGTGCAAGTACGTGCCGTAGACCCGACGGGAGGTCGCTCCCTCCCAACCGTCCTCGCCGTTGTTGCCGAACCCGACGAGCACGCGCCCCAGCGGACGCGCGCCGGGCCCCAGATGCGTCCTCCCTCCGTGGTTCTCAAACCCGATGAGCGGCGCGGCCATTCCCTCGACCTCGATCTCGAGGTTGCCGATCAATCGACGTGCGGCCGGGCCAGGGTGTTCGGTCCAGAGGTCGAGGAGGCCCGCCCCGGGCAGCTCCTCGCCTTCGGCCGGCCGGTAGAAGCGCCCGACCAACTGGTACCCTCCGCAAACCGCCAGCACCACCGCGCCGTCCTCCACCGCCTCCAGCAGCGGCCCGCGCTTCACCCGGCAGAGGTCATCCGCGGCGATTCGCTGCTGGCGGTCTTCGCCTCCGCCGATAAAGAAGAGATCGGTCGACGCCGGGTCGATCGTCTGCCCCAAGCCCACGTCGGTCACCGTCACCGGAAGCCCACGCCAGAGCGCCCGTTGGGTGAGGACCATAATGTTCCCCCGGTCTCCGTAGAGGTTGAGGAGATCCGGATACAGATGACAAATGCGCAGCGCAGCATCTCCGCTCAATGCTCCCAGAACCCCCCCACGGCTCCCCACCGGTGCAGCACCTCGCGCAGCGCGAGCATCGCGGTGTACGTGGGGAGCACGAACAACGGCTTGCCCCCGGCTCGCGCCAGCGACACGCGCAGCGCCGGCTCGTACCCGCGCTGGACCTCGATCGCCTCCTCGGCCATCCCTGCGTATCGGAGGCGCAGCGCCATATCTTCCGCGCGCAAGCCGGTCACCACCACGTGTGCCACCCGCCCCGCCAGCATTTCGGCGTCGACGTCCCAGAGCCACGACACGTCCCGGCCATCTGCGATGTTGTCGTTGATGGCGATGAGCACAACCGGCAGGGACCCGGCCGACAGCACCGTGCGCAGGACCTCGTTAAACCCCGAGGGGTTCTTGACGAGCAGCATCCGGAGCTCGCCGCCGTTGACGGCGATGCGCTCGGCCCGGCCGAACGCCGGGACGAAGGACGCCACTCCCCGCCCCACATCCTCGAGCGAAGCGCCGATCTGGAGGGCCGCCGCCGCCGCCGCAAGGACATTGTACACATTGTAGAGCCCGGGCAGCACCGTCGAGATCGGGGTCGACCGCCCTTCCCGGACAAGCGCCAGCGTAAACGCCGCTCCATCGGGGCCGGCGAGCGCCACCTCCCGCGCGGCGACGTCGATCGCCGGGCGGACGGTGCCACAGGTCAAACATTGATACCGCCCCATGTGACCGAAGTAGGTCAGCGCGTACACGTACGGGGTTCCGCAGCGATAGCAGTACCGCGCCTCGGCGGTGTGCTCGATCGCCGGAAGCGCGTGCCGCTCGTCGTCGATCCCGAACGTCACGAGCCGCCCCGGCAGTCCGCGAACCGCGTCGTACACCAGGGGATCGTCCCCGTTCGCGACCAGCACGCCATCCACCGGCAGTGATTCGCCCGTCGCGCGCCACAGTTCGGCGATGTGGTCGATCTCGCCGTAGCGATCCAACTGGTCGCGGAACAGGTTCGTGAAAACGGCGACTCGCGGTGCGAGATGAGGAACCACACGGGGAACCGTGGCCTCGTCCACCTCGAAGATGCCGATGTCTCCGGAGGGACGGCCGAACAGGTCAGCGTTTCCCACCAACGCGGAGGCGATTCCCGCTGCGAGGTTGGCGCCCGCCCGGTTATGCACCGGGTGGCGGCCGATGGTCTCCAGGATATGCGCCAGCAGACGGGCCGTGGTGGTCTTGCCGTTGGTGCCGGCGACGACCACGCTGCCGAAGCGCAGGCGTTTAGAAAGACGCTGCAGGACGCGCGGTTCCACCGCCCGTGCGACGCGCCCGGGCATCGTGGTCCCTCCTCCCTGGCGAAAGAGACGGCTGAGGCACGCGGTCAGCTTTCCAAGTGCGATCGCGGCACTCAGGCGCATGCCGATATCATACCCTCCCCCGCCCATCGGGTCACGCCCACTCGCTCACGGGAAACGGACCGAACTGGGCTGTTATATTCCCATATAAATCCCAATATGGTATATTAAGGACTATGGAGGACTTCATCACCGCTCGCGAAGCTGCCTCGATCCTGCGCCTCCACGTGAAGCGCGTCCAAGCGTTGGCGAGGGGCGGACAGCTTCCGGGATCCAGGATTGGCCGAAAATGGCTGTTTCCCAGGGCCCAGCTCATGGCCAGACTTGAGCATCGGACCAGCCGCCGGAGGGAGACCGATGTGGAAATCAGCGCGCGCAACCAGCTCCGCGGCCGGGTGACGGCGATCTCGCTCGACGGGGTGATGGGCGAAGTCCGCATCCAGCTCGGCACCCAGGAACTGGTCTCGGTCATCACGCGGGCATCGGTGGAACGGATGGGTCTCAAGGTCGGTGATGAAGTCCTTGCGGTGATCAAGTCCACGGAGGTCATGATCGGCAAGTCCTGAGAGCTGGCCGATCCCCAGGGTGAAAATCCTACGCCGCCGCACGTCCACCAGGAGGAGATCCTTCCGCGCCATCGGCGCCGGTCTGATCGCCATGTGCCTCCTCGGGATCGCCCCCCGCACGGTGGCGGCGATCTCGATCCCAACATTTACCGTGTTTGCCGCGGCCTCGCTGACCGAGGCGTTCACGGTACTGGGGAAGATCTTCGAGACCCAGGACCCAAACGCCCGGGTCACCTTCAACTTTGCGGGATCCCAGCAACTCGCTCTGCAGATCGAGCAAGGTGCACAGGCCGACCTCTTTGCCTCTGCCGATGACCGGTGGATGATCTATTTGCAGAAGCGGGGGCTGCTCATGACGACCCCCGTCGAATTCGTAAGAAACCGCCTGGTCGTCATCTATCCTCGGTCGAATCCCGGCCAAATCGCAGGCTTGCAAGACCTTGCCCGCCCGGGCGTGAAACTCGTGATCGAGACCGATGCCGTTCCGGCCGGCCACTACTTCCGCCAAGTCCTGGCCAAACTCGCCAAGGCGCCAGGAGTTGGCGCCGACTACGCGCAGCGCGTGCTCCACAACGTGGTCTCCGAGGAAGACAATGTGAAGGCCGCGGTGGCGAAGGTTCAGTTGGGCGAGGCCGACGCGGGCGTCGTCTACCGTTCGGATGTCACCGCGCCGGTCGAAGAGCGGGTGCAGATTCTCAGCATTCCCGACCCCTACAACGTCATTGCGACCTATCCCATGGCAATCCCCAAAGGGGCCGCGTTCCCGGCGACCGCGACACAGTTCGCCCGGATGGTCCTCTCTCCGCTCGGGCAGCAGATCCTGCGCGGGTACAATCTCCTCCCCGCGCCCTGACCTGCCGCTTTCGTGGGCCGCGTCGCCCCTTCCTCGGTCCTCGATCGCTCCGCCCCGCGGCGGTCCGCCGTGCTGGCCGTTCTCCCCATCACGGCCGGCGCCCTGTTCCTCGCGCTGCTCGTTCTCCCGATGCTCGGCTTGGTCATGCGCATTCCCCCGGGCGAGTTGCTGGACAGGCTGGGGAAGCCGTTCATCCTCCAGGCGCTTTGGCTCAGCCTCAAGACCTCGCTGGCCTCGACCGCGGCGGTCGCCATCCTCGGCCTTCCCGTAGCGTACCTTCTGGCGATGCGCCAATTTCCTGGAAAATCTGTTCTGGAAGTGCTCGTCGACCTCCCGATGGTGCTGCCCCCCACCGTAGCCGGGGTGGGACTGCTGCTCGCCTTCGGCCGCACCGGGCTCACCGGCCGTGAGCTGGCGGCCCTCGGGATCACGATCCCGTTCACCTCGCTGGCGGTCGTTCTCGCTCAGATGTTCGTCGCCGGGCCCCTGCTCGTCAATGCCGCGCGCGCCGGCTTCGAACAGGTGGACGCAAAATACCTGCGGGCCGCGGCCACCCTGCGAGCTCCCTCTGCCTACACCTTCCTCCGCGTGGTGCTACCGCTGAGCCTGCCGTCGCTGATCGCCGGGGCGGCCATGACGTGGGCCCGCGCCCTGGGCGAGTTTGGCGCCACGATCACCTTCGCCGGCAACCTCCCCGGCCGCACCCAGACGATGCCCCTCGCCGTCTACGAAGCGCTGCAGAGCGACTTGGATGCGGCGGTGGCATTATCGGTGATGCTCCTCCTCGTTTCGTTCGGGATCCTCTTTGCGCTGCGGAACCTCCCGCGGGCTCTGCGGAGGTAGCCGGCCCTGCTGGAGGCAGAGTTCGCCAAGCGCCTGGGGGCATTCGACCTGACGGTCAAGCTGACCGCCGAGGCCGGCAAAACGCTGGTGCTTGTGGGAGCGAGCGGTGCCGGGAAGAGCACGATCCTTAACATCCTGGCCGGCCTGACCCAACCGGATCAAGGGACAATCCGTCTCGACGGGGGCACCTACCTCGCCAGCGACCTGAAGATCACGGTTCCGACCGCCGCGCGCGACATCGGGTACGTCTTTCAGGATTATGCGCTCTTCCCCCACCTCACCGTCGCGGAAAACGTCGCCTTTGGACTGCGCGCACAGCGGGTGCCCAGGCCGGATCTGGCGGCGCGCACGACCGCCGCGCTGGACCAACTGCACATCCGAAACCTCGCCGCCCGCAGGCCCGCGCAATTGTCCGGCGGCCAGCAGCAGCGCGTCGCGCTGGCCCGGGCGCTCGCCCTCCGGCCGCGGCTCCTGCTGCTCGACGAGCCGTTATCCGCCCTCGACCTGCAGTCTCAGCGCGAGGTGCGGACGGAGCTTCGCCGGATTCTTGCGCTCCTCCCCTGCGTCACGGTGTTCGTGACCCACAATCCGGTGGAGGCCGTGATCTTCGGCGACAGGATCGCGGTGATCGAGGAGGGCCGGATCGTTCAGGTCGGGACCCGCGAGGAACTTCTGCGGACACCTCGCTCGGGGTACGTGGCGGAACTGATGGGGCTGAACCTCTTCCGGGGCCGCGTCGCCTCGCGGGACCCCAACGGCCTCGCGGAGGTTCGCACCGAAAACGGCACCCTGCGCATCGTCGATGCGCAGGGCGAGGGGGAGGTGTTCGTCGCCGTGGACCCCAGGGATATCACCCTGCACACCGGCGCGCCGACCGGGACGGCGCAGAACGTGTTCTTCGGGACGATCATCCAGTTGATACCGGAGCCGCCCCGGGGGGAGCGCGTCCGCGTCACGTTGGCGACCCGGCCGCCGCTTGTCGCGGAGATCACCGCCCGCGCGGTGCGCACACTGGCGCTTCGCGAGGGCATGAGCGTCTACGCCAGCTTCAAAGCGACGGCGGCAAGGGGGTATCGGTGAGCGATTCGCCCCAGCGGGGGTTAGAGCCGCCGCGCCCCCAGATACCGGGCCCTGAAGTAAGGTTCCTCGATCGAGGAGATGATCACGCCCCGGGAGGATGCGTGAATGAAGCGGTCCTCACCGATGTAGATCCCCACGTGGGACGCGCCGGTACCGTAGGTATGGAAGAAGACGAGGTCGCCGGGGTTGAGCTGCTCCCGGGGGATCAGCCGCCCGGCTTGGTATTGCCCAAACGAGGTGTGGGGCACCAGCCGTCCAAACGCCGCGAACACGCGGGCGACCAGCCCCGAGCAGTCGAACCCGTAGTTCCCCACCCCGGACCACTGGTACGGCCTGCCGAGGTACTGGTAGGCCATCCGCACGATGTCCCCCGGCTCGCTCAGGGCCCGGGCGGGCGCCGCTAACCTTGTGGGGGCCGGTGCCGGCGGCCGGCGGTCGGCGTGCTCGAGGGGTGTTTGCAACGAAGCGATATCGGGCGGCGGGGTCTGGGAGCCCGCGTCGGGAACGGAGCGGTCCGAGGCAGGCGTCCCGGGAATGGACAAGCGCAACCCCGGGTGGATGATCGACGTCAACGCGAGGTGATTGGCGGCGACCAAATCGGCCGGGCGGACACCAAAGCGGTGAGAGATCCGCCACAGCGTGTCTCCCTGATGCACCGTGTAGATCTGCCCGGCGTGCGCAGCGCTCCACGGCCAGAGCATGACCACCAGGAAGCCAACCACTCCAGCCACGCCTCGCCCCATCGGCGTCGAGCCTCCCCGTCTGTGGTGCGTTTGTCTGTCTCGCGGACCGGTGCCGTGCGGCGACGACATCCAGTGCGGTTGGTCCAGGCACGTCTCGGACCCTGATCGACCTCCCGAGCTACTGATGGTTGTGTATACCCCATGCCTCTTCGTCCTAGCGCGCGTGTCTCCTTCCACCGTGTGAGACTTTTCGTGCGATTGAGCGCTCTGTTATAATGGACCCGCACAACGCGAATCGATGCCCGGGGGGCCGAGGCATGATCGGGATGAAAGTGCGGACCGTGGCGATGGACCAGCAGATGAATCCGGTCGTGCTGCTCGTCGACAACGCCGAAACGCTGGCGCTCCCGATCTGGATCGGCACGGCCGAGGCCCAATCGATCGCCCTGGAACTGCAGGGAGTCCGCATGCCCCGCCCCATGACCCACGATCTGCTGCGCACCATCCTCACGCAGCTCACCGTGAGCGTCAACCGGATCGTCGTGACCGACATCCAGAACGGAACGTACTTTGCGGAGATTCATCTCCAGAACAACGGGGCGGAGGTTGTCGTGGACTCGCGGCCGAGCGATGCGATCGCGCTGGCCCTGAGGACCGAGGCTCCGATTTATGTCGAGGAGAAACTTGCGGCGGGGGCGATCCAGCTGAAGAAGGCGTTCGATGAACACGAGGTCGAAGAATTCAAAAAATTTCTCGAGAAGGTCAAACCGCAGGACTTCAAACAGTAACGGCGCGCCGTCTAGCCCGTCACCACTCCGCCCGATACGATCAGCGTCTGCCCCGTCACGAAGGCCGATTCGTCCGAGGCGAGAAACACCGCCGCGCGTGCGATTTCTTCGGGCTGGCTGAACCGTCCCAGGGGGATCCTCGAGGCGATCTGCTCGCGCTCGGCGATCGTGCGGTCAGCGTGGAATGCTGTCTCCGTGTATCCGGGGGCGATGGCGTTCACCCGCACGTGCGGCGCCAGGTCCCGGGCGAGGCACTTGGTCAACATCAGCGCCGCGGCTTTGCTCACGTTGTAGTGCAGCGGCCCCGTGCCGGGTTCGATCCCCCGCATCGAGGCAATGTTGATGATAACCCCCCGCCCCTGCCGGATCATGAGCTCCCCCGCCGCCCGTCCGGCGAAGAACGGACCGGTGACGTGCACGGCCAGCATCCGCGCCCATCCGGCCTCATCGATCTGCCAGATGCCGGCCCGATCCACCAGCCCGGCGTTGTTGACGAGGATGTCCACCCGGCCCCAGACTTCCGCCGCCTGCGCAATCAGCGCGTTGGCCTCTCTGGGGCTGCCGACGTCGGCCTGAATCGCGAGCGCGCGGCCGCCCGCCCGTACGATCGCGTCGGCGACCGCCTGCGCCTCCCCGATCGACCGAGACGCGTTGAGAACCACCGACGCCCCCTCGCGGGCCATCGCCTGGGCGATCGCGCGTCCGATCCCGCGGCTCGAACCTGTGATCACCGCAATCCGATGGTGCAGACGCATTACGGGGCCTCCGCCGCCCGAGCCAGCAGGTCCCGCGACGTCCGCTCCAGCTCCCGCACCACCTCGGGGGCTTCCCGCAGCACGCGGTCCCGCGCTGCCGCGATCGCCGCGCGCTGCTCGGCCGAGAGATCCAGCGGCAGCCGGTCCTCGTCTAGAACCTGGGTCCGGAGATCCGGCGTCACCAGCACGTCCACCTCGAGGTCCTGCCACTCCACCCGCCGGTCCGTGATGCGGACCGGACCGCTCACGTTGAAGTACCAGGCCACCGTTTCCCCCCGCGGGGAGATCCAGTGGTAAACGTTATACGGCCGGCCGGCCCAGTAATAGGCCACCGTGACCATCCCCGGGGTGAGATCGATGCCGCCGAGGCGCCGGGCGCGGGTGAGCGTGTACAGCAGCACGGCACGGGAGGCGGTCATCTCCACCGCGACGCAGGGGAACTGCTCGACCCCTCCGCTGAGCGTACGCTTGACTTCGAGGACTTCCATGCGGGAGGATTCCGAACCGTGAACGGCATCCCCTCCCCCCGCTGGCGGTCGGGGGTCTCCCCGCGGCCGGAGCGACCCCCCCCGGCAGCCCCCGCTCGAGGGGCTGCGAATCTGTGCTGGGGAGGCGCGCTGAGCTGGGAGGGATTCAGGCCGCCCGCCGCCGCCCCGCGGCGAGGTGAGACTAGGTCGAGGACAACCCTCGGCGATCGTACGTGTACACCTTGCCATTCGCGCGGAGTTTCACGGGGTTACGCCACAAGGAGTAGACAGCGCGGAGGAAGAGGTTGATCCGCTTCGGCTCCAGCTTACGGTCCTCGTCGAGATGCACGAGCAGGAGATCCCGGCCCTGGGAAGTGGGGTCGACCTCGATCCGCGGCTCCCCCTTGTACAGTTTTTGGGCAATCAGCATCTCCTTCACCTTTTGGAGATCGTAGTTCTTCTGTTTTTCCTTGGGGTCGTAGACGAAGATGTCTAGGCGCCGCACTAATTCCTCGGTCAGCGTGAGGTCGATCAGGCTCACGTCCTCGTAGAACCGGCGGAGCTCCAGCGCCCGGCCGAACCCCTCCTCTTCGCGCACGTGGGCGAACAGCGTGTACCCGATGGTGTACGGCGCCGGCCGGTTGCAGAGCTGGACGGAGATGCTGGCCCATTCCTTCGCCGTGAGCAACCGGTTGAGGAGTTCGGCCTCGACGAACGTCGCCCACCCTTCGTTGATGATGTGCGTCCGCTGGATCAGGTCGAAATACTCCGCCTCTTCCCGGATCGACTCGAACAACGTCCGCTCAAACTCCTCCAGCGGCGCGCGTTCCTCAAGATAGTAGATCAGTCGTTTCTGCTGCTCCTGGGGGCTTCGCTCGAACGCATTGACGGAGGTGGCCACGGTCAACAACGCGTCGAGCAGCTTTTCGATGCGCTCCCGCCCGTACTCCGCCTCGTACCACCGGATCATGCGGGCATGCTGCTCGGCAATGTTCAGCATGTTCTTATTGGATTTTCGATACCAGTGGTTGTTCGCGAAGAAATCCGCGTGGCCGAGGACGTGGGCGATGACGAGAACGTTCTGTAGGTATGTGTTCGTGCTTCTCAAGAAAGCGTGGGACGGAATCGTATTCAGCACCAGCTCGAGGATGGTGAAGACTTCCTTCGCCTGCTGCATGACCAGCTCTTTGTAGGTCCCCCCCCAGTACCAGTGGATGAACCGGTTGGGCAGCCCCATGCTGGCGACTTCGGCGATTTCATCGCTATCGGTGATCTGGAAGACCACGGGATCGAAGGCCAGCCCACGATCGTGGGCCAGGTTTTCCAGCTGACGGATCACCCCCTGGTACTCGCCGATCATCTGCCGTCCCTCACGCTACCGCCGCGGGGTCCCGGCATAGCGCCGCGTGGCCTGGGCGTCGAAGAAGGCGAGGAAGTCTTTCATCGCCGCCCGGATCGTCTCGATGTCCATCAGGTTGGCGAACAGCGCCCCCTCACCGGTCTTGGCGACCTCTTGCACGTACTCGCTGAATCCGCCGATCCCCCGTCCGCCCGGATTCACGTGGCCGTAGATGACAAGATCAAATGCCCCCCGGGCTTCCTCGAACCGTTTCTTCGCCTGATCGAAGTCCCCCGAGCTGGTCTCCCCATCCGTAAACATGAAGAGGAACTTGTCGTACTCCCGCGCACCCTCCAGCAGCTCAATCGCCTTCTCGAACCCCGTGCTGATGTGGGTTCCGCCGCTCGACTCCACACAGAAGAACTCATCGCGCATCTTTTCTTCTGCGACATCCTGGAACACCACGTACCGGCGAAGATTGGTCGGGTACCGCCGCTCGAGATAGTGCCAGATGATGAAGATCGTCTTGCGGACCAAAGACAGATACTCTCCGCGCATCGATCCGGAGACGTCGAGTACGTAGACCTCCACCGAACGGTTGTTTTGGAAGCTCGTGGGGTCTTCAATGAAGTACCAGGCATCCTGCTGGACGTCGACATCGTAGTCGAGAACGCCGCGCTCCCGGGCGTTGCGATAGAGGCTTTGAACCATCGTCTCCTCGAGGTTGAGGTCGGCCCGGATCCCGATCCGGTCGAGGTCGTCCAGCTCCGGCATATCCTGACTCTCCACCTCGCCCCACCGCGCGGGCTCGTGGAAGGCGGGGAGCCGCAACTCCTCAAGCAGCACCTCTTGCGCGAGTTTGACAAACTCGTCGAAGTCAAGTTCCACCCGCAGCTCTTTACCGTGGTGATCCCCGCCCATGAGCCCCCCCAGGGCTTGGATCCGACCATCCCCCGCTCCGGATCCGCCCGTCCCCGTCCCGCCGCTGCCGCTCCCGGTCCCCTGGGCGAGATACTGCGTCTCCTCGGCAAACTTCAACGTGGGCAGGTCGAGCGTGGCAATCTGGGTCTTGACTTTACCGTCGATGATCAGCTCTTTCTGCTGGATGAGCTCGTTGAGATTTTGTTTCAGATACTCTCGGAGGTGATGGTCGTGTTTGTGCTGGGCGATCCGCCCTCGGTGGATCTTCATCCGATCTCTCCGGCCGCGGCTCCCGGGGCCCGCCGGACGATTAGAAGCTCCTCCCGATCACTTTGAAGAGCGCCCGGGCGCAGTACTGGCAGTAGCCGTGCTCTTCGACGGCGCTGCGCTGCAGGACATCCAGCAGCTCGCGGCTCTTGGGATCCATCTCCTCGGTTTTCTCATACAGCCGCAGGCAGTTCTTGATCTTGTTGAAGACGAGCTCGTTGATCGCGCCCCGGAGATGCTCGTGGTCGCGGTAGCTCATCCGCCGCAGCTCCTCGCGCCGTTCCACCAACACGTTCTCGAACGCGACCCGCCCCTGGCGACTGATCTGCCGCTTCTGAACCAGCGCCCCTTCCACTTCGTCAATCAACTCCTTCTCGCTGTCCACCAGGGCTTCGCCCAACACGTTGCGGGCGGCCGCATCGAGATAATTGAGGTAGAGATTCTGGCCGTAGTCGTAGAAGTGCGTGGGGACGATGTCCTCGACCATCTGGTCGACTTTTTTGTTGACGAAATCGACCTTGGTCTCCTCGAACAGCTTCAACAGGTCTTTCTGGTTCAGGTCCTTGATCGACTGGTGCTCAAACGTTCGCTCGATCGCCTCGGTCATGACCTCCAGATCCAAGCATTGACGGGCGTGGGTGTAGGCCAGAGAAAACGCATCCTCGAAAAACCGCGGGCTGAGGCCCCGCAGGCCCTGGGACTCCTGCCGGGTCCGAATCGCGTAGGTAGCCGCCAGCTCGAACACGTCCTGCGGGATGTGCTTGGTCTCACCCCGGACCTGATTGGCCCGCTCCACGAGCGCACGGTAGATGCGCGTCTCCCCTTGGACGTCGACGTTGTACGGGAAGTCGATCTTGTGGATCCGCCCCCGCAGCGGCTCCATGATGTCCTCGGCCAGGAACACATTGTACTCGGGATAATTGGTATGGCCGATCACGACCTCGTCGACGTGAACCGTCGGGAAATTGGCAAGGTCGATCCGCTTCGACTGGATGAGCTCCAGGAGGAGCGAAAGGAGCTGGCGCCGGCTCTTGAACACCTCCGTCCAGTCCAGGATGCCTCGGTTCGCCCAGATCACCTTGCCATCGAAATCGTAGGCATCGGGATCGTAGGTCGAGCCCCGCTCCTTCAGCATCGCGAAGTTGATGTTGCCGACGAAGTTCGTGATGTCTTCGCGTCGGAGGTCGGTCGGGGTGTGCTTGGCCACCCCGATCTTGTCGCGGGCGGAGAGGAGGACTTGCCGAACCGGCACGGTGCGCCATCCGCCGTGCGAGCCGATCACCCGCTCGCACACGGGACACGGCACCGCCTCCTCGTGCCACCAAATGCCCTCGGTTTCGCGGACGTCGGAGGGAATCAGGTCGAACGGATGCTGATGGAACGGGCATCCATCCACGGCGTACACCAGCCCGTCGGGTTTCCCCGAATACTCCTCCAGCCGCCGCTTGAGCTTATCGACGGTCATCGACTTCCCGGAGCCCTGCGGGCCCACCAGGAGCAGCAGGCGCCGCTCCATGCTCATCGCGTAGCCTTTGAAAAACGCCACGATGTCGTCGAGCTGCCGGTCCATCCCGTAGATCCCCTCGAACACCTTGTCCTTGCCGAAATAGTCAATCATATCGGCAATGTAGTGCAGGGTGGTCCGGGTCAGGCGCGGATCTCGTCGGCTGGCGGCAAGGTAGGCCTCAACGGTGTTGGTCACGGTCATCTGCGTCTCCTGGAATGGTGTACGCGGGACCCCCCACGCCGGTTCATGTCGCTTCTTCCCCTTTCACCGTGGCCACAAACACAAAAACTCAGCACGGGATCGGGTGATCTCCCGGCTGAGCCTCGCTTTCCTGCAACGCCGTTGCCGCCACGACAGTTGGCCCGATGCTGCGCGTCTCCTACTTGGTCGAAGCGCCCGGGCGACCCGGAGCACTTCGGGGTGCGTGTGCGCTTACCGCATCTATGCCCAACGGCTTGAACTTTGAGCAGAGTATAGCCCCACCGTGGAACCCTGTCAATGAAATCGCACGCGGCGCGGCCAAAAAGCGTGCGGCGAGTGGCGGTTCGATCGGGGAGCCCGGACGGGCCGGCGCGCCCCGCCGGATCAGATCGCGCCGGTCGGTTCCGAGCGAGGATACCGGATCAGCAGGATCGGCCTGGGAAACTTCGACATCACCCGGGACGCAACACTCCCGGCAAACACGGCATCGATCCCCGCGCGGCCGTGTGTCGCCATCACGATCAACTCCGCGCCGACGCGGGCGGCTTCTTCCAACACCCCCTGCGCCGGCTCTCCCCCGGCGCTGCTGCTGCAGCTTGTAAATGACCTTGAGGTAGTCCTGCACCACTCCGGTGATCGCGCTCACGGGCGGGTCTCTCGGCAGCAGAGAACGCTAAATATTTTTAACCCCATCTAATCTCGTATAGCCGTCGAGGGCACGCGGGGTCAACCCCTCCGCCACGGCCCCGTGGGAACTCCGCCGCGCACCGGCCTGCGGACCCCCCCAAACATCGCCGCGACGGGTTCGGCGGCGGAAGCGCAGCGCGTCATGAAGGGGCGCGGTCGGCGAGAAGGGGCCCGCCGCCGCGCGCAGAGAAGTCGTGTCTATGGACCTTCCTCTCCGCCGGCCCCCCCGCCTGAGACCCGGTCAGACGATCGGTCTCATCTCCCCCTCCGGACCCACGTCCGCGGCGAGCGCCACCACCCCCGAGCTGCTCGAGGCGGCGCGGGCGAACCTCTCACAGGCGGGCTTCCGCACCGTCGTGGCGCCCCACGCGCTGGACGTGCGGGGGTATCTCGCCGGCGCCGATGCCGACCGGGCGGCGGATCTCCACGCCGTGTTCGAGGACCCGGCGATCCATGCGGTGCTGTGCATCCGCGGGGGCTACGGGGCGATGCGCCTGCTGGACGTGCTGGACTACGATCTGATCCGTCGCCACCCCAAGATCTTCGTCGGCTACAGCGACGTCACCGCGCTCCATCTGGCCTTCTCGCGCCTGACGGGCCTGGTCACGTTTCACGGACCCATGGCCACCGCCCTCGCCAGACGCGATGGGCACGACCTCGACCATCTCCTGCGCGCCGTCACCCGCCCGGACCCGCTCGGTCGCCTCATCAACCCGCCGGGTGGGCCGGAGATTGAGACGCTCGTCCCCGGGGTGGCCGAGGGCCCGCTGATCGGCGGGAACGCGGCGCTGGTGACCTCGCTCCTCGGCACACCGTATCTGCCCCGCCTGGAGGGGGCGGTGTTGTTTTTTGAGGATATCCTTGACTCGACCTACCGGCTCGACCGGAAGCTTGTGGCGCTGCGGCTGGCGGGGGTCCTGCGGAAGGTCAACGGGATCGTCATCGGCGAGTGCCGCCTGCGTGCCGAGCCCAAGGCCCCCAGCCTGTCGATCCGGGAGATCCTCGAGGACCTGATCGTCCCGTTGGGAAAGCCGGCGATCTACGGACTCGCCTGCGGGCACGGCACCGATCACCTCACGCTGCCGATCGGCGTCCGCGCTCGCCTCGACGCGGCCCGAGGCGCTCTCTCGATCGAAGATCCTTCCGTGAGCTGAGCTCAGACACCATGGCGGGAGCGGGGCCCGGCGGGACCCCCGGTCCGTCCTGTCGAATCCCCAGAGACCGACTTCGCACGCCGTGGAAGGAGCGACCTGTGGCAAACCCACCCTTCCCCCGCCCCCGCAAAGCCCTCGCGGCACTCGACCCGTATGTGCCCGGGCGGTCCGCGGAGGAGGTGATGGCGCGCTTCGGCCTGGCGCAGGTGAGCAAGCTCGGGAGCAACGAGAATCCGCTCGGCCTGTCCCCGCTCGTCCGCGACGCCCTGACCCAGGCGCTCGACCGGATCCATCACTATCCTGACGGGGAGTGCACCCGGCTCCGCGCCCTCCTGGCCGCGCGCCTCGGGCTCACCCCGGGGCAGTTCCTCTTTGCCAACGGCGTGGACAACGTCTTGACCTGCGTCGGGCTCGCGTTCTTCGACCGCGGGGACCGGATCGTGACGGGGATCCCCACCTACACGGCGTACGCCAATCTGGCCAAACTCATGGGCGCCGAGCTGATCGGCGTGCCGCTGCGCGACTGGCGGTTCGACATCCCGGCGATCTCCCGCGCGGCGCGTGGGGCCAAAGCGGTGATCGTCTGCAACCCGAACAACCCCACGGGCGCGATCGTTCCGGCCGACGACATGGCTGCCCTGTTGAACCTGATCCCGCCGGACGTCCTCGTCGTCGTCGACGAGGCATACGCGGAGTGGGTGGACGATCCGACGTTCCCCGACACCATGACCCTGCTGCGCCGGCACCCGAACATCGTGGTGCTCCGCACGTTCTCGAAGATCTACGGGCTCGCCGGCCTGCGCGTTGGCTGTGCCATCGGGTCGCCGGGGGTGATCGCCGCCCTCCACCAGGTCCGCGAGCCGTTCCCGGTGGATCGACTGGCGCAGGCCGCCGCCGAGGCGGTGCTCGACGACACCGCCTACCTGCGTGCCTCGTTTGAGAACAACCGCGCGGGGAAAACCGCCCTGGCGAAAGGCTTCACGGCCCTGGGGCTGCGCCACCTCCCGAGCCAGGCCAACTTCATCCTCGTCGACCTGGGACAGCCCGCGGCGGGCGTGGCAGAGCGGCTCCTCGAACACGGGATGATCCTCCGGCCGGGGGCGATGTGGGGGCTGCCAACCTGGGCCCGGGTGACGATCGGCACGCCCGAAGACAACGCCCGGCTCCTCGAGGCGCTGGCAACGGTCCTGCGGGGCTCGCAGCACAAAGAGAGGAGATGACCATGGCCACCAGCAATCGCATTACCGATCTGGTCCGTGCGTACGCGGAGGGCCCCCGGCTGCTCGAGGCCGCGGTCGCCGGGATCCCCGCCGCCGAACTCCGTTTCACCCCGGGGCCCGAACACTGGAGCATCCACGAAAACGTCGTCCACGTCGCGGACACCGAACTGGTCGGCGCGACCCGGATGCGATATGTGATCGCCCACCCCGGGGCCGCCCTCGTGGGGTTTGACCAAGAGACCTGGGCCAGGGCCATGGATTACCGCTCGCAATCCTTTGAGGGGGCCCTCACCTTATTCCGATCGGTCCGGGGGATGACCGCCGAGGTCCTCCGGCACGCCCCCGCCGAGGCCTGGGAGCAAACCGGAGCGCACAGCACGGATGGCCCGCAAACGCTCGAATGGCTCGTCGAGCATTTTGCAGATCACGTCCCCTACCATCTGCGGACGATCGCCAAGCGCCGCACGCAGTACGCCCAGGCGAAGCGGTAACCGGCAGGCGGTCGAGGACACGGCAAAAGCGCCCTGCCCGGATCAGCCGGGGGGCACGGGCCTCGCCGGCGACCGGTGCGTTCACGACGGCCTTGGGAGCCATCGACCCTCGCCACGCCCGCGCGCGGCGGGGCAAGATCGATTCACCCCATTGGAACGGCACGGCGCGTAAGGGAGGACGGAACCATGGATGCCACGGCGGGGCCGGGTCGATCGCGGGTCGTGCGCGCGCCGCGGGGGACGGCACTCTCCTGCCGCGGATGGCCGCAGGAGGCTGCGCTCCGCATGCTGATGAACAACCTCGACCCGGATGTGGCCGAGCGGCCGCAGGACCTCATCGTCTACGGCGGCACGGGCAAGGCGGCGCGCAACTGGGCCTGCTTCGACGCCCTGCTGCAGGCGCTCAGAGCCCTCGGCGACGATGAGACGCTCCTCGTCCAGTCGGGGAAGCCCGTGGGGGTGTTCCGGTCACACCCCGAGGCCCCGCGGGTCCTGATCAGCAACGCGATGCTGGTCCCCGCCTGGGCGACCTGGGACGAGTTTCGCCGGCTGGAGGCGCTCGGGCTCACCATGTACGGGCAGATGACCGCCGGGTCCTGGATCTACATCGGCACGCAGGGCATCATTCAGGGCACGTACGAGACGTTCGCCGAGGTGGCGCGCCAGCACTTCGGCGGCACATTGCGCGGCCGGCTGGTCCTCTCTGCCGGGCTCGGAGGGATGGGCGGGGCGCAGCCGATGGCGATCACCATGAACGCGGGGGTCGGGCTGATCGTGGAAGCCGACCCGGCACGGATCGAACGCCGGGCGAGGGCCGGCTGGGTGGACGAGGCCACCCAGAGCCTCGACGCGGCGCTGCACCTCGCCGAACAGGCCGTTCGCGAGGGAACGCCGCGGTCGATCGCACTGCTCGGCAACGCGGCGGAAGTGTACACGGAAATCGTCCGGCGCGGGGTCGCCGTGGATGTCGTCACCGATCAGACCGCGGCGCACGACCTTCTCGGAGGCTACCTCCCGGAGGGCCTCTCGGCCGCCGCGGCGTCGGAGTTGCGGGAACGCGCCCCGGCGGACTACCTCCACCGGGCCGAAGTATCGGTCGCCCGGCATGTGGAAGCGATGCTGGAACTCCGCCGCCGCGGCGCCGTGGTCTTCGATTACGGCAACAACATCCGCGCACAGGCTCACCGCGCCGGCGTGGGTGACGCGTTCGCCTTCCCCGGGTTTGTCCCCGCCTATGTCCGCCCCCTCTTCTGTGAGGGGCGCGGGCCGTTCCGCTGGGTCGCCCTTTCCGGGGAGCCGGCGGACATCCGGAAGACGGACGAACTGGTGCTGCGCCTCTTCCCCGCACAGGAGTCGCTCGCCCGCTGGATCCGCCTCGCCGGCGCGCGCGTTCCGTTTCAGGGGCTGCCGGCGCGCGTCTGCTGGCTCGGCCAGGGCGAGCGCGCCGCGTTCGGCCTCGCGATCAACGAGATGGTGGCGCGCGGTGAGCTCGCCGCGCCCATCGTCATCGGCCGGGATCACCTGGACGCCGGCTCGGTGGCCTCGCCGTATCGCGAGACCGAGGCGATGGCCGACGGGAGCGACGCGATCGCGGACTGGCCGATCCTCAACGCCCTGCTGAACGCCGTCGGGGGCGCGACGTGGGTCTCCGTCCATCACGGGGGCGGGGTGGGAATCGGCTACTCCGTGCACGCCGGGATGGTGATCGTCGCCGACGGCCAACCGGGCACCGCCCGCCGGCTGGAGCGGGTCCTGACGACGGACCCAGGAACCGGAATCATCCGCCACGCCGACGCGGGCTACCCGGCGGCCGTCGCCGCGGCCCGCCGCCACAACCTCCAGATCCCGATGACGCCCCCCGCCGACTAGGGCATCGTGCGCCAGGCGGCGCGACGGCCTACCCGCGACGAAGCGCGATCACGCTCAACAACTCAAAGAGCACGTTTGCCGCGAGCATGGAGGTCAGGCCGCTGACGTCGTAGGGCGGAGAGACTTCGACAATATCGAACGCAACAATCTCCAGCCCGGCCAATCCCCGGAGCAGGGCCAACGCCTGGGCGCTCGTCAGCCCGCCGACCTCTGGGGTGCCCGTCCCCGGCGCAAACGCCGGGTCGACAGAGTCGATATCGAACGTGACGTACACCTTCTGAGCGCGCAGGCGGGCGAGGTGGTCGAGCGCGGCGGCGATGCCCTTCTCGTGGATCTCCTCGGCGCGGATCACACGGACCCCATGCGTGTCCCCCAACTCGAAATCGCCTGCCCCGTAGACCGGACCGCGGATGCCAAACTGAACGGTTGAGGCGGGCAGGAACAGCCCCTCCTCGAGCGCGCGCCGAAACGGGGTCCCGTGGAAGTAGCGGTTGCCGAAGTACTGCTCCCACATGTCCTGATGGCTGTCGAAGTGGACGAGGGCGACCGGCCCGTGGCGCCGGGCCACCGCCCGCAGGATCGGCAGCGAGATCGAGTGGTCGCCGCCGATGCACGCCGGAATCGCGCCGGCGTCGAGCACCTCGCCCACCGCGGCCTCGATCCGCCCGTACGTGTCGATGATGTCGAGGGGATTCGGGTCCACATCGCCGCAGTCGGCCACCCGCAGCCGCTCGAACGGGGAGGTGCGGAGGACAGGGTGATAGGGACGGATCAGCAGGGAATGGTTGCGGATCTCCTTCGGCCCGAATCGGGCGCCCGGTCGAAAGCTCACTCCCCCGTCGAACGGAATCCCGAGGATCGCCACGTCCAGCCCGTGCGGATCCCGCGTATGGGGGAGGCGCAGGAACGTCGAGAGCTGGGCGTAGCGAGGCGACTGGAAGGCGTTCGGCGGGTCAAATCGCGCGGTCATCGTCGACGCCCATGCCGAAGCCGATCGTCTTCGCGGTCTCCTCACGGATCATGGCCAGCACCTGCCGCTTCGCATTCACGAACTCCTCCGACGTGGTCACCTCGAGCGTCCGTGGGCGGGGCAGCGTGAGCGACACCTCCGCCCGGAACCGCCCCGGCCGCGCGGTCATCACGAATACCCGGTCCCCAAGAAACAGCGCCTCGTCGATGTCGTGCGTGACGAACAGGATCGTCTTGGGAGACTTCTGCCAGATATCGAGGAGGAGCTCACCCATGAACGCGCGGGTCTGCGCGTCCAACGCCCCGAACGGCTCGTCCATGAGGAGCACCTCGGGATCGTTGGCCAACGCCCGGGCAATCGCCACCCGCTGCATCATCCCGCCGGAGAGCTCCTTGGGATAGGCGCGCTCGAAGCCCGTGAGCCCCACCATCTGGATGTAGCGCGCGGTCACCTCGTGGCGCTGCGATTCGGACACGCCCCGGAGCCGGGGGCCAAATTCCACGTTCCCCTGGACCGTCAGCCACGGGAACAGGGTGTAGGATTGGAACACCATGCCGCGGTCCGCGCCGGGGGCGGCGACCTCGCGGCCGTCGAGCCAGATCCCGCCGGACGCGGGCCGAACGAGCCCGGCGATCAGCCGGAGCAGCGTGCTCTTGCCGCATCCCGAGGGACCGACGATGCTGACGATCTCTCGGTCCTCCACGTCGAGCGAGAGCCGGTCCACCGCCGTCACCTCCCCGCCGCGCCGTGTGCGGAAGGTGACCGTGACATCGCGGACGCGCAGCTTGGGCTCCGCCATCAGACCGCCTCAGGCCTTCGGGGACCAGGGGAGCAGCCGGCGGTGCATCCATTTGAAGGTCAGGTCGAACAACAACCCCAGCCCCCCGATGACGGCCAGGCCGACGAAGATCCGATCGGTGAACAACCCGCGCATCGAGTTGAGGATGAGGTAACCGAGCCCCTTGTCCGCGGACACGATCTCGGCCACAATCAGGTACGTCCACGCCCATCCCATGGTGATGCGAAGGGTATCCATCACCCCCGGCAGGGTCGCCGGCAGGAGGACGCGCGCGACGACCTGCGCCCGTGACGCTCCCAGGGTGTACGAGACGTCCAGCTGCTCGTGCGGAACGTGCGCGGCGACGTCGGCGACGAGCAGGACGAGCTGGAAGAAGGTGCCGATGAAAATCACCGCCACCTTCTCCGCGGTGCCGATCCCGATGTAGAGGATCAGCAGCGGGATCATCGCGCTGACGGGCAGGTACCGGACGAAGTCCACCACCGGCTCAACCAGCGCCTCGATCACCTTGAAGGACCCCATCAGGATGCCGATCGGCAGCCCGGCGACCACCGCGAGCGCCCACCCCGTGACGATCACGGACACACTGGCCCGCATGTCGTCCAGCAGGGTGCCGTCACGTGCCAGATCGATGCCCGCGGAGATGATCGCGGTCGGGCTCGGGAGGAACAGCGGCTCAACCAGCCTGCCGTAGGAAAACACGCACCACAGGGCCACCAGCCCCACCGCGCTGCCGGCAACGGTCCCCAGGTAGATGCGGCGGGGGACGGGTTCCTGCGGCCTGAAGTAGGTGGAGAAAAAGCGCGGGGCGGGCCGGCGCCGCGGCTCGCCCCGGGATTGTGCCAGGCTCACGTCAAGGCGTGTGGGCCGGTGGCGGGGCACCGGCCCAGCACCCTCCTTACCGAATGAAGTCCGGGTCCACCAGATCGGCGGCGGATTCGTTCACCCGGATCATCCCGAACGACTTCCAGATGTCGATCGCGTTCTGCGCGGTCACGTAGACCGTCCCACCCGGCTTGAAGTACTGGTCGTTGACGGCCTTATCGTAAAACCGCACCCCGGCGAGGGTCTCCCGGAAGGTCTTCACGTCCTTCAGCCAGCCCCCGACCGCTTTGGCCATCAGGGCGTCGGACTCGTCGGGGTTCTGCTTCCAGTAGTCGACCGCCCGGAACCAGCCGGCGACCGCGGCCTTGACCGCGTCGGGATGGTTCTTGATGACGTCGGAGCGGAACAGCAAGATGTCGACGATCAGGCCCGGCGTCTTGCTGCTGTCCACCAACACGTGACCGCCCGGGGTCCGCTTCGCCCGGGTGAGCCACGGCTCCCACGTCACGGCCGCGTCGACCTTGTGGGCCACGAACGCCGCGCCGGCATCGTCCTGCTGCATCTGAATGCTCTGGATGTCCTTCTCCGTCATCCCGTTCTGCCGGAGCAGGACGCTCAGGAAGAAATGCGAGACCGATCCCTTGTTGTAGGCGACCCGCTTGCCGCGGAGCTCTTTGATCGTTTTGATCGAGTCGACGGCCACGATCCCGTCACCACCCCGGCTGTCGTCCAAGGCCAGCACCGAGCGGAACGGGTGCTCGGGGGTCCAGTACAGGCTCGCCGTGTCCAGCGTCGTGGCGATCCCGTCCAATCTTCCCGAAATGAGGGCGAAGAACCGCGCCTTGGGGTCTTCGAAGGTCTTGAGGTCGACGTTCACCCCCGCTTCGTCGAAGAAGCGCTTGTCCCGGGCGAGGAACAGCGGACCGTACCCCACCCAGGTCGACTGCCCGATCACCAGCGTCTCGGCCGCCGCACCGGCCGGGACCGGCCGCCACCCGAGCGGGGCCGCCGCGACCAGCAGCAGGATCAGGGCAACCGTCGTCCACCTGCAAGGACGACTCATGAGCGTACACCTCCCTTCCATATAGGCTTCCAGATATTCCGCCGGGGGATGGGAAAACCCTCTCCCCCCCGGACACCCCGGCCTACCGGCGCGCCAGCAGCGACGCGGCGTCGGCGTCGACGATCCAGGCCAGCGCGCCGTCAACCGGCCGGATCGCCTGCGCCGGCACGGCATCGGGGTCGCGGGGCCCATCGAGCACGGCGCGCAGGGCCCGCGCCTTCTGCGGGCCGGCGACGAGAAAGAGCACCTCGCGCGCGGCGTTGAAGATCGGGGGAGTGAGCGTCATGCGCGACATCCCGAGGTCGGGGACGTGGTAGGCCACCACCGGCCGCTCCCTCTCCCGGAGCGCCTGGGCGTGGGGGAACAGCGAGGCGGTGTGGGCATCGTCGCCGAGCCCAAGCAGCACGAGGTCGAGGCGGGGCCACCCGTCGGCGGTCGATGGGAGGTGCTCGCGCAGCAGCGCCGCGTATGCCGTCGCGGCCTGGGCATCGGCCCGCTCGGCCGGCATCCGGTGGATTTGCGCGTCGGGGACCGGCACCGAGGCGAGCAGCGTTTCGCGCGCCATGCGGTAGTTGCTGCGGGGATCGTCGGGGGGGACCCCACGCTCATCGCCCCAGAACAGCCGGAGCCGCCCCCACGGGATCCGCTCGCGGAAGGGGGGCGCCCCCAGGCGGGCGTAGAGGGCCCGCGGGGTCTCGCCCCCCGACAATGCCAGGGCGCACTCTCCGCGGTCGGCGGTCGCGCGTGCGCAGCGAGAGGCGACACGCTCTGCGGCCGCCGCCGCCGCGGCGGCGAGATCGGGAAAAACGAGGACGTCGGGGTGGAACGAAGCCGCGGGTGGATCGGTCACAACGGCCGCCAGCGGCGCCCCCGCCTGCCGATCAGGGCGCGGGCGGCATCGGGCCCCTCCGACCCCGCCACGTAGTGCTGCAGGGGGGCGGGCGGGACGCCCTCCTCCCACCAGTGCAGGATCGGCTCCATCAGGTCCCAGGCCTCCTCCACCTCGTCCCGACGGGTGAACAGGGTGGAATCGCCGAGCAGACAGTCGACGAGGAGCCGTTCGTAGGCGGACATCTCCTCCCCGCGGAACGTGGTCCCGAACCGGAAGCCCATGTTGACGGGGCGCAGCGTCATCGTCATCCCGGGGACCTTGGCCACGAACCGCAGGGAGATGACCTCGTCGGGCTGGATGTTCAGCACCAGCAGGTTCGGTTCGTTTGCCGCGCCGTCGCCGAACAGCACCAGCGGCGCCCGCTTGAATTGCACCGCGACCTCGGTCACCCGCTTCGGCAATCGCTTCCCGGAGCGCAGGAAAAATGGCACCCCCGCCCACCGCCAGTTGTCAATGAAGAGCCGCATGGCGACAAACGTCGGGGTGCGGGAGCCCGGCGCGACCCGCGGCTCCTCGCGGTAGCCCGAGACGTGCGCCCCGTCGATGCTTCCGGGACCGTACTGACCGAATACAACGTTCTGCGACACCTCGTCGAGGGCGATGCGGCGGGCAGCCCGCAGGACCTTCACCTTCTCCGACCGCACGGCCTCCGGGTCGACCGCGACCGGCGGTTCCATCGCCATCAGGGTCAGGAGCTGCATCATGTGGCTTTGGATGATATCCCGAATCACCCCCGCGGTCTCGTAGTATCCCGCGCGGCCTTCGATCCCGACGGTCTCCGCCACCGTGATCTGCACGTGATCGACATAATGCTGGTTCCAGATCGGCTCGAAGATGCCGTTGGCGAACCGGAACACCAGGATGTTTTGAACCGTTTCCTTGCCGAGGTAGTGATCGATCCGGAAGATCTGAGACTCGCGGAAGACCTCGAGCAGCATCCGATTCAATTCCCGAGCGCTGGCCACATCCCGTCCGAACGGCTTCTCGACGATCACCCGGGTCCAGGGATGGCTATCGGT
Source organism: bacterium (assembly GCA_035307765.1). NCBI lineage: Bacteria > bacterium. The sequence continues at coordinate 29,064 of DATGHU010000032.1, forward strand.
CACACCGGGGGCGGGCCGGGCGACCAATCGGTGTTCCCCGAGCCGCCGCACGATCTCCGAATACATCTCGGGGGCGGTCGCAAGGTAGTATAGACGGTTGCCCGCGGTCCCCCGCTCCCGGTCCAATCGTTCCAGGGTCTTCCGCAGGCGAGCGTACCCCTCGGCGGCCTGTAAGTCCGCCTGGATATAGTGGAGGCGCCGGGCGAACCGGTCCCACTCCGCGGTCTCCCCCGCGGGCGGCGACACCCCGAGCACGGCCTTCGCCATCTCCGCCCGGAAGACCTCATCGGTCTTTGGGCGCCGGGCAAACCCGACGATGACACTCTCGTCCGGCAACATCCCGAGCCGCGCCAGCGTGTACAGCGCCGGCACGAGCTTCTTGTGCGCCAGGTCCCCGGTCACCCCGAAGATCACGATGACGCAGGGATCGGGCGCCCGGCGCGCTCGGCGGATCTCGCCGAGCGGGGATGGGACCGAGACGGCGTCCATCTCCCGCCGCTACGCCTGCTTGACGGCGTGCCCGCCGAACTGCTGGCGGAGGGCGGCGAGCACCTTGTCCCCGAAGTTTTCCTCCTGCCGGGACCGGAGTCGCTGGAGGAGCGCGAGCGTGATCACGGGCGCCGGGATGTTGCGGTCGATCGCCTCCTGGATCGTCCACCGTCCCTCGCCGGAGTCGTCGACGTACCCGCGCAGCGACCGCAGGTCGGGATCGCCGCGGAATGCACGTTCGGCGAGTTCGAGCAGCCAGGACCGCACAACGCTCCCATGGTTCCACAGGTCGCTCACCGCGCGGAGGTCGATCGCGTACGGCCCATCGTGGAGGATGGCGAATCCCTCGGCGTACGCCTGCATCATCCCGTACTCGATGCCGTTGTGGATCATCTTGACGAAGTGCCCCGCTCCGCTCGGGCCGACGTGGAGGTACCCTCCCTCCGGGGCCAGGTCGCGGAAGGCCGGCTCCACAACAAGTACGGCCGCCGGATCCCCTCCGACCATCAGGCAGTACCCCACCTGCAGTCCCCAGATGCCGCCGCTCGTGCCGGCGTCGATGTAGGACAGGTGGCGCGCCTTAGCGGCTTCGGCCCGGCGGACCGAGTCCTTGTAGTTGGAGTTGCCGCCGTCGACGATGATATCCCCCACCGCCAGCAGCGGCATGGTCTCCCCGAGCGCCTTGTCGACGGTGTCCCCTGCCGGGATCATCAACCACACGACCCGGGGCGGGGTCAGGAGCCCCACCAGGGCCTTGATCGACTCGGCCGTCGTCGCCCCGAGCGCGGCGGCCTCCGCTCGTACCTCGGGGCGCCTGGCGTAGACCGCCACCTGGTGCCCCCGACCCAGGAGGCGCTTCACCATGTTGCCTCCCATCCGGCCGAACCCTACGAATCCCAGCTTCACACATCCCCTCCCCACTCGATGGCAGTCACGATGAAGATCGCAGCCGCTGTTCAATCGCCGCAAGCAGCTGCCGGTACGAGTCGGCAAACGACGCGATTCCCGCCTCCAGCACCCGCTGCGTCACCTCGTCGATGCTGATCCCGACCTTCTGCAGTTGCGCGAACACCGCGGTCGCCTCCGCCAACCCCTCGGTCACGGCGTCGGGATTCACCCGCCCATGATCGCGAAACGCCGAGATCGTCTGGGGCGGCAGCGTGTCCACCGTGTCGGGGCCGACGAGCGCCTCGACGTAGAGGAGATCGGGGTAGGCCGGGTTCTTCGTGCTGGTGCTCCCCCAGAGGGGCCGCTGGACGCGGGCCCCCCGGGCCGCGAGGTGCTTGTACCGATCGCCGGTAAACGCTTCGCGGAACACCCGGTAGGCCAGCTTGGCGTTCGCGATCGCCACCTTGCCCTGGAGGCCGGCGAGAAGCGCCCGCTCCGCGCCCCCGGCGGAGGCGAGTCGCGCCGCCAGGCGCGTGTCGGTCTCGGTATCGATCCGGCTCACAAAGAAGCTCGCCACCGACGCCACCCGGTCGATCGGCTGCCCGGCGGCCACACGACGCTCCAGGCCGTGGAGGTAGGCCTCGGCGACCCGCGCGTAGGCCGGCACGGAGAACAGTAGGGTGATGTTGATGTTGTGCCCTTCGGCGATCATCTCTTCAATCGCCGGCTCTCCCTCGGGAGTCCCGGGGATCTTCACCATCAGATTCGGCCGCCCGATGCGCTGGATCCACTGCCGGACTTCCTGTATCGTCCCGGCCGTATCGCGGGCAAGCAACGGGGACACCTCGACGGACACGAATCCATCCGCCCCGCCGGTTTGATCGAAGGTCGGCCGGAGGATGTCGCACGCGGCGGTGATATCTTCGGCGACGAGCGTCTCGTACGCCGCGACCACACTCGCCCTCCCGGCCCGCAGGCGCGCCAATGCATCGGCGTAGTCGTCGCTCGCGGAGATCGCCTTCTCGAAAATCGTCGGGTTGCTCGTCACCCCCGACACGCCGTCCTCCTCCACCAGGCGCGCGAGTTCGCCCGAACGCAGCAGGTGGCGGTGGATGTAGTCAAGCCACACGCTTTGCCCCGCCTGACGGAGGAGGCGCAGCGGGTTCCGAACCGTGATCTCCTTCATTGCGCTCGCCGTCCTTTCTCCAGCACCGCCTCCGCCGTCTCAACGATGTGCTCCGGCGTGAAGCCGAACTCGCGCATCACCACGGGCCCCGGCGCGGAGGCGCCGAACCGATTCACACCGATGATCGTCCCCTCCAGACCCACGTATCGCTCCCACCCCAGCGGGCACGCCGCCTCGACGCTTACCCGCCCCCGGACGTTCGGCGGGAGCACCGAGTCGCGGTAGACCTGCGGCTGGGCCTCGAACAGCTCCCAAGAGGGCATCGACACCACCCGGCTGCGAATCCCATCCCTGACGAGCCGGTGGTGTGCTTCCAGCGTGATCGACACCTCCGAGCCCGTGGCAATGAGGAGCACCTCGGGCATGGGGTCGCCCGCGTCCGCGAGCACGTACCCCCCGCGCGCCACGCCGGATGCCGGGGACAACATCGCCCGGTCGAGCACGGGCAACTTCTGCCTGGTGAGCACGAGCCCAACGGGACCTCCGCGGTGCTGCATGGCGATCCGCCAGGCCTCCACGGTCTCGGTGGCGTCCGCCGGGCGCAGAATCACCATATTCGGGATGGCGCGCAGGGCGGCCAGATGCTCCACGGGTTGGTGGGTTGGCCCGTCTTCCCCCAACCCGATGCTGTCGTGGGTCCAGATGTAGATCACCTTCGCCTTGCTCAACGCGGCGAGACGGATGCTCGGCCGCATGTAATCCGAGAACGTGAGGAACGTCGCGCCGAAAGGCAGCACCCCGCCGTGGAGGGCCATCCCGGTCAGGCATGCGGTCATCGCGTGCTCGCGGATACCGAAGTGCAGGTTCCGCCCGGCGTATCCCCAGGCGCCTCCGGCGGCCCCCTGCGTCGGCAGCCCCTCGCCAGCCCGGGGGTGGAGCGGGCCTTCGAAATCTCCCAACCCTTTCATCATGGTGTACGTCGACGGGTCGAGGTCGGCCGATCCACCGATCAGGGTCGGCACCGCCTCGGCCAGAACATTGAGGACCTTGCCCGTCGCCTCCCGCGTCGCCATCTCCCCATCTTTGGGCGTGAAAATGGGAAGCCGCGCCTCCCACTCCGCCGGCAGCCTGCCGGCAAGCGCGTCGACGAACCCGTCGACGAGATCCGGGAAGGCAGCGCGGTAGGCATCGAGCCGCCTCGTCCAGGCCGCCTCCAGTTCGGCGCCGCGATCGACGCACCTGCGGAACTCGCGCAGCGCCTCCTCCGGCTCGTAGAAGGAGCGATCCTCCGGCCAGCCGAGCGCCCGCTTGGTCAGCCGCACCTCCTCGGCCCCCAGCGGCTCGCCGTGCGCCTTGAACGTGTCCTGTCTGTGCGGGCTGCCGTAACCGAGGTGCGTCCGCGCGACGATCAGCGAGGGGCGGTCCGCCACCCCGCGGGCAGCGGTCAGCGCCGCGTCCACTGCGGCGACGTCCTCGCCGTCGATCCGCTGGACGTGCCAGCCGTAGGCCTCGAAGCGGGTCCCGACATCTTCGGAGAACGTGACGTTTGTCGTCGCGGAGAGAGTGATCAGGTTCGCATCGTAGAGAACGATCAGCCGGCCGAGCCCCAGGTGCCCGGCGAGCGAGGCCGCCTCGGAGGCGACCCCCTCCATCATGTCTCCATCGCTCGCGATCACGTAGGTGCAGTGGTCCACGACGTCGTGACCGGGTCGGTTGAAGGTCGCGGCCAACCATCGCTCCGCGATGGCCAGCCCGACGGCGTTCCCAACCCCCTGGCCGAGCGGCCCCGTCGTGACCTCCACCCCGGGGGTGAGCCCGTGCTCGGGGTGTCCCGGCGTGCGGCTCTCCCACTGCCGGAACTGTTTGAGGTCGTCGAGGGTGAGATCGTACCCGGTGAGATGCAGCAGGCTGTAGAGCAGCATGCTCCCATGTCCGGCGGAGAGCACGAATCGGTCACGGTCCGGCCACGCCGGGTTTCTGGGATTGTGGCGGAGGTGGCGCGTCCAGAGGACGTAGGCCATCGCTGCCGCCCCCAGCGGCATCCCGGGGTGACCGGAGTGCGCTTTCTCCACCGCGTCAATGGATAGGGTGCGGATCGTGTTGATGCAGAGTTCGTCAATCGTCCGCGTCTGGTTCGCCATCGTGATTCCTCCGCGAGAACTCGCGCGCGTCCTCACCTATTCTACCCGATCTGAGGGCGCGGGGAGCGGCTTCCCGCGGCTCGGTGCCTCTTTTGGATGGAACAGCTCCTGCAGCGGAGCCAGCGCGGCCTCCACCCGCAGGTGCGTCGTCCGCGCGGCGAGGTACCCGGCGTGGCGCCCGGGGTCCGGGTAGAACGTCTCGCCCAGCGGGGGCGGCACCTCCTCCACGCGAACGGCGCCGAGAAGTTCCAGCGCCATCAACGCCGCCCCCCGACTGCTGCCTTCCGCCTCTCCGGAGGAGGTCACCTCGTGACCCAACACGTCGGCCATAATCTGCATCCACGCGGGGGACCGCCGAAGGCCGCCGCCGCTCGCGATGATCTCGCGCACCTCGGGGATCGCCGCCCGCAGCTGGTCCCAAATCAACGCGAATCGCTGCGCGATCCCCTCCAGGCCCGCCCGCAGCAGATCCAACGGCTCCGTGGCGAGGGTCAGCCCGACGACCGCCCCGCGCGCCCAAAGCGGCCATTCGGGACTGCGCTCTCCCGCGAAGAAGGGCAGCACCACCAATCCACGGGCCTCCGCCCTGCGCGCCGCGAGACCCCGCTCGATCTCCTCGGGCGTGCCGAGCGCGAACTGCTCCTGCATCCAGTGGTACAGGTTGCCGCCGTTGCTCACCGCACCGCCCGTGAGGAGGTGGTTCCGCGTGAGACGATAGTGCCACAGGCTGCGCGGCACCTCGTGCGGCTCGGCCGCCCGCAGGACCCGCAGCGCGCCTGAAGTCCCCACCACCAGCGCGGCGCGCGTGGGGGCAACGCAGCCCGTCCCGACATTACTGAGGGCCCCGTCGCCGGCCGCCGGAAGCCACGGCTGATCCCGCAGCGCCGGCCAACGCGCCGCGTACCCGGGCGCCAGCCCGGCGAACGGTTCCTGTAGATCGACGATCGGGGCGAGATGGCCCGGCTCGAGCCCGATCGCGCCAAGCACCTCGGCGTCCCATACGCACCGCCGTTGATCGAGCAGGCCGGTCCCCGAGGCCATCGAAACGCTGCAGGCCGCACGGCCAAAGCACCGCAGCGTCAGGTACTCGCCGATACTCATCCAGGTGCTGGTGGCGCGCCACACCTCCGGATCGCGCCCGCGCAGCCAGAGGAGCCGCGGAGCGGGGTAGCTCGGATGGAAGACGCACCCCGTCCTGCGGCGCACCGCCGACTCATCGAAGCGCTCCCGTAAGGATCGCGCGGCCGCCGCGCTGCGCTCATCGGCCCAGGAGTAGAGAGGGGTCGACGGGCGGCCGTCTCGGCCGACCCCCATGAGGGTGTGCCAGAACGTCGAGATCCCGACGGCCCTGATCCCCCCGGCCAAACGTCCCGCGCCGGCCAGCGCCTGGTCGATGGCGCCGCACGCGCCATCGACGAAGGCATCGGGATCCCCTTCCACCCCCCCGTCGGAAGTCACCGTCCACCGGCAGGGAGTCCTGCCTTCGGTCCCCTCAACCTCCCGGCCCCCGGCGTCGTAGACGATGGCCCGAAGAGAAGAGCTGCCGAGATCGAGCGCCAGGACCAAGGGGCCTTCCGCGCCTTCCGGGGGAACTGTGGGCACACGCCGCTCCTTGGATCGACCGTCTCCTGATCTTCCCTATAGAAGTAACGCGCCCGCCGACGGCCGCCTTCCCTGCAGGAGGTCGGCAGGCAACCTGCCAAGACCACCTTGACGCGACCCGCGCTGACGCGGGGTGGGGAGGAGTCGATGGAGCCCGATCGATCTGTCGTGGGCTGGACCCGGACGCTGCTCAAGTTGCCGGCGGAAGTTGGCGAGCGTTTCGCGGAGGAATGGAAGATAGTGGCCCGCCGGATCGAGCTTGTTCACGCCGTCCCGGTATCACACGACATCGAGCCGGCCGGCGCACCGAGACTGGAGCGTCTCGGTGAGTGAACCGTGGGAGCTTTCCATCAGCGAGGCCGCGGCAGCAATCGCCGGCGGCGGCCTGTCGCCGACCGATCTGCTGGAGTCGACACTCGCCCGAATCGAGCGGGTCGAACCTCGCGTGCTTGCCTGGGCCCGCCTCCGAATCGAGGACGCTCGTCGGGAAGCCGGCCATCTGACGCAGTTGCAGAGGTCGGGGATGATCCTCGGCCCTCTCCACGGCGTGCCGGTCGGCATCAAGGACATCTTCGACACGGCGGGTGTGGAAACCGCGTGCGGCTCACGGATCATGGCGGGCGCCGTACCCGCCGAGGATGCCGCCGCCGTTGCGCGGCTCCGGGATGCCGGCGCGATCGTGCTGGGAAAAACACACACGACGGAGTTTGCCTCGTTCGACCCGTCGCCGGCCCGGAACCCATGGGCCCTCGACCACACACCGGGAGGGTCGAGCAGCGGGTCAGCCGCGGCGGTGGCCGCCCGCATGTGCCAGGGGGCGCTGGGGAGCCAGACTTCGGGATCGATCGTCCGGCCGTCGGCGTTCTGCGGGATCGTCGGCCTCAAGCCGACGTTTGGCCGGGTCAGCCGGCGCGGCGTGCACCCGCTGGCCTGGACCCTCGACCACCCCGGCCCGATGGCGCGCACGGTCAGGGATGTCGCCCTGCTGCTCGACGCGATCTCGGGTCCCGATCCGCACGACCCGGCGACGATCTCGGCCCCCATCCCGCCCCAGTACGCCGCCGCGCTGGGGCCCTCCGACGGCGACCCCGGGGTGGAGGGCGTCCGGGTGGGGGTCCCGGATCGATACTTCACCGAGGGGGTGGACCCGGAGGCCGAGGAGCTTACCTTCGCCGCGCTGCGGGTGCTGGAAACGGTGGGGTGTGAGGTCTCAGAGTTCCGGCTGCCCGCGGAGTTCGAGGCGGGGATGGACGCGCACGAACTCATTCACAACGCCGAAGCGGCGGCCGTACACATCGACACCTACCGCCGACGACCGGAGGACTACGGGAGCAAGCTACGGGCAATCATCGAAACCGGGCTCCAGATCCCCGCCCCCACGTACTTGAGGGCTCAGCAGATCCGAACCCTCGTCATCCGGCGGCTCCGGGCGCTTCTCGACGACGTGGACGTGATCGCGACCCCCGCCGCCCCCGGCCCGGCACCGGAGGGGTTGGCGTCAACCGGATCGCCCGTCTTCAACCGGCCGTTCAGCTTCACCGGGTTCCCGAGCCTGACGGTGCCCTGTGGCTTTACGGCCGCCGGGCTGCCCGTGGGTCTTCAATTGGCCGGCCGACCGTTCGATGAGGGAACCATTCTTCGGGTGGCCGCGGCCTACGAGGGAGCCACCGGTTGGGGAAAGAAAATTCCCCCCGCCTGATTCGTCGGGCGGGACACTTACCAACCCTGAATCGCGGTTATCCCCAGAATCCACAGGATACGAACAGGCGTTTGAAACGAGGCCGGTGAACCATTCGATCACAAGAGGGGCCGGGCCCCTCCCCAGCCCGCGATCGGCATCGTTTCGGTCCGCTGCCATCCGGGGATGGCCTTCAGTCCCCCGATCCACTGTCCCCCGCCATGCCCAGCGTATACAGACCGACCGCACATCGCGATGCGACCAGGCCGAGAACGAGCGCCAGTACGATTATCAGATAGAGCCCCATCTTCTGGACCTCCGCGATGTGAGTAGATGACAGATTCTCCGGCCACAATGCGAGATTCCTTGCGAACGTGCGCTCGAACTGCACAGAGTTGTTCTTCACAAGATGCGGCTGAGTAAATTTCGTTGGGAGAATCTGACATCGGTCCGCAAGCGAGGCTGGCGCGAAGTTCTTCTTTGGCGTCATCAAATTTAAGGGGACTTCAGGTCCAATCCGCGTGGTGGAAGCGCGGGGGCATCGTCTAAGCCCCGACGTTTTGGGGCATACACATGCATTGTACTACCACGTCCTCGGGGGCTTGTGGGGAGCGCCGATTGCCGCTGGTCGGCCTCCTCCAGGCCCCAAAAACTTTGCCCACCCTCGCTCACCGCACCCCCGCATCCAGGAATCCAGGCGGACACCAGGGAAAGAAGCGCGTGGAAAGGTGAGTGCGCACAATGCCGCGGTGGTTGCTCGTCATCGTCCTCGCAACGGCGCTGGGAGCGTCGCCCACGCCATCCTTCGGGCAGTCTGCCGCCCCCGTGGCCCAGCGGCCGGTGTGGGCGGTGGAGGATACCTGGACATACATGGGGACCGATGGGGGGTCGTTCACCTTTACGGTCCGCGAGGTGGCTCCCGATCATTATACGCTGGAGGATCACAGCGGGCCGAACGTCAGCACGTTTCAGGTCGGCTTCGATTTCTCCCCGAGCTGGTATGCCCGCTTCCAGTGGCCGCTGCGGATGAACGAACGGTGGTCCTTCTCCACCGAGGGCCCGGCGCGCAACAACGCCGGGGGCACGGATCAGTTCATCACCTCGTCGGTCGTCGACGCGTACGAGGCGGTGACGGTTCCGGCGGGAACGTTTGATGCGTTTCGCATCAAAGGGAGCCAGTGCAACCAGACCCAGAACCTTTGTGGTGATTTCCTCGTCTGGTATGCCCCGCGGGTGAAGAGTTACGTGAAGATTTCGTGGATCACACCCGAGTATTGGGGGGCGGTCGCGGGGAAGTCCAGTGAGTTGCTCTCGTTCCAAGTCCGCTAGCGGGGACCCGCCGGATCGATCCCACCGTGCGCCCATCGCGGTCTGACCCCAGAGGGTTTCGTGGTACGGCCGCTTCGCCGTGCCGGTGCCGGTCGTCCGCTGTGCGCCGCAAACGGTAAGACACCACCCCCGCCGCAGCGCTGGGGGGGAGCCTCGACAGGGACCCAGCCCGGGCCGCGCAGGAAGGCTGAGGGGAAGCACGACGCGCCGGGCGTTGGCAGCGTGGCGGACAGCGCGGTATAGGTCAGCTCCACCGGATGGGCGGACGGGGCTCCCCGTTCTGCCCACTCATCGGGCGACAGGAGTTGGGACCGCTCCAAGAGGGGTGAGAGAAACCGAAAGCAGCTCGGCCGCGCCCCGACGGGATCGCGAGCGGTGGTGCGATTTCGGGCGCGGTCAGCGCGAGTCGGCGGCCGAACGCCGGCGGCGGGTTGGCCCCGCGGCGATCCTCCGGCGCGCATGCCCGACCACGCCGGCCAAGCTGCTCAGCCAGCGCGCAAACCCCCGCGGTCCCCGGCTCGAGGTCACGTACCGGGCGAAGCTCTCCACGGCGGCCGGGATGCCGATGTCTCTCCCCGCCGCCTTGCTCATGATCCATTTGTGGTCCGCGAGGTACACGAACAGGTCTCCCAGCGACCGGTCCGGAAACGCGCGCAGGAGGTGCCGCGTGCGAAGCTCGTCCACCGTGGGCAGATAGACCTTTGTGTACCACTCCCGCGCCGCGCTCCGGAGGGATCCACCCCGCTGGCGCCGGTAGTCATCGATCCACCGGACCAGCTTCGGGTACTGCCCCATCTCGTGCAGCACGATCGTGGTAATGCCCGTGCGGTGTTCGAAGAGCACACGCTCGCGTGCGATCACATCCTCGGGACGATGGCCCTCGGGCAAGTACGCCACGACCTCAGCATCGACGTCCTGTTGCCCGGCCAGCCGCGCCGCCGCGACCCGGTGGTGCCCATCGACGATGTAGTAATCGTGGCCGAGGCGGTAGAGCACGACGGCGGGCAGCACCTCCCCATGGTCGAGCGCCGCCACCAATCGCCGAACGCGCGAGGGTGTGAGTCCGGCGCCCGAACGGAGGCCGCGGGGAAAATAGCGGGCGCGGCCCACGCTGCCGACGATCTCGTCGACGGGAACTTGGATCACCCCGAGCGGCCGTGCCGTCAACGCCCCGCGAGCGCGCTGCGCCTCTTCGAACTCTTTGAACGTCGTCGTCATCCGGGTCCGGTCGCGGCCGGTCACACGGACACCGGGACGGGTGCGCCCACGGGGAGGAGGACGGAGCGAAAGGCGTTGACGACCTGGGTCTCACCGGAGATGGTGACCCGGCTTGCCATCGGCACGTACGAAAGGTGGTTGTGTCCGTGAATGAAGTACCGCGGCCGAAACGCGTCGACCAGCCCCCGAAAGGTCTTGAAGCCGGTGTGACAAACGTCACGGCCATCGTGGATCCCGAACGGCGGGGTGTGCGTGAGGACGATGTCGACCCCCCGCGCTCGCCACACGGCCGGGCGGGCCGCCGCGACCCGCCACCACATCTGCCGCTCCGTGTACTGAATGCCCTCCCCGTTGTACCAGGGCGAGCCCTCGAACCCGAGAATCCTCAGACCTCCCACCGTCACGACGCGGCCGTGGATGTTGTCGCCGGGCGGGGGGGCGTCGCGGTACCGGACGTCGTGGTTGCCGCGCACGTAGAGGAGCGGGGCCTGGAACCTGTCGACGAGGGCTTCAAGATACTCGGGCGCAAGGTCACCACAGGAGAGGATGAGGCGCACACCGCCAAACTTCTCCGACAGGTTCTCCCCCAGGAGTCGCTCGTCTACCTCGTCTCCAACCGCCAGCACGTCCATCCGAGTGCCCTCTCTTCCCCTCATCCCGGCCCGCCCTCGGGGCAATCGACCGGTGGCTAGGTTCGCTCCAACGACGACACCTGGCGCCAGATCCGCAGGAGGGCGAAGACCAGCACGAGAAGATCCGCTAGATCCAGGGTCGGGCTGCGCAGGAGGCGGGCGACGGTCACCCCCACCGCGATCACCGCCGCTGAAAGCAATACCTTCGACGCCGTTCCCGTCAGGCGCTCCAATGCCTCGCCCATCGACCCCGTGCCCCCGCCGACGGTACGGGCTGCCCCGGTCGATCCCCCCGGGCCGGATCGGGTCCGGGCGTCGTCGTAACCGCGACGCACCTCGGGGTCGCCGAGGACGGCGTAGGCCTCGTTAATCAGCTTCGCTCGTTCCACGTCTCCCCCGAGGTCGGGATGCCCACCCATCTCTCCCATCAGCGTGCGATACGCCTTCTTCACCATCTCCTGGGATGCCCGAGGGTGCACCTGGAGGATCTCGTAGTAATCAATCTCCGGACGGAATCGCATCGCCGTACGCCTATTCTAGCACCCCTCCGGCGCCGACACCCCCTCCTGCGGGGCTGCCCAACGCCCCCCAACGACCTTTGACCCCGAAGTCTCCCGCAGGGGCGGATGGGATTTTCGCGGCAACCCCAAACGGGGCACGACCCCGGCAGCCTCCCTAGAAGAACGTACTGCCCTCCAGCCCCGCTCCGGGGGCATAGGTCGTTGGGTCGCAGAAGGGATGCGAACAGGAGGACACAAATGTCTCCGCGTACCGGATCCGAAAGCCCGCCGCCAGCAGGTGGGGGAGCGCCGGGTGCGGACCCGGAATCGCGACCTTCACCGCCTCGCCCTGCTCGCGGGCCCACATCACCAGCGCGGCCACGCAGTCGGCCGCGTCGGGCGGCGAGTCGGCGCCGATCGGCCCGAGCATGACGCTCGGGTGCGTGTCGGCGGCGGACCGGCCGATTCGGACGTACGCGTACCCGATCGTCGTGCCCCGGCGCCGCACCCAGACCGGGGTGGCCCCGAAGGCCGCGCGCCAGAATGCGTGATCCTCGGGCCGCTCCCGTCCGCCGATCCGGCCGTCCCACTCCAGGATCTCCCCATCGTTCGGGGCCGCCGCGAGGATGCTGACGCCGGAGGGCGAGGTGCCGCGCAGCCCGTCGACCGTTGCGGTCAGCTGGTAGTGCGGCCACCGCGGACGCATCCCCGCACGCACGTACAGCGATAGGGCACGGGGGTCGCTCGAGCTCAGCGCACAATAGCAGCGCGCGCCTCCCGACAGGAGCCGGTCCAGGAGCCGCCGGCCGATGCCGAGCGATTGGTGGCGGGGGTCGACGAAGAGGTCGCTGAGAAACCCGATGTCGCTCCGCAGGAACAGCGCGGCGAATCCAACGGCCTCTCCGGCCACTTCCGCGATCCAGACCCGACCCGCCTCGACCTCGTGCCGGAAGTACGGCGGGACCGGCGTGCGCGGAGGCGGGGATGGGCGCCCTTGGTACTCGGTGTCGTAGAAGATCCGCCAGAGGCGCGGGACGTCGTCCCCCGTGCCCGGGCGGATCGCCGGGGCGGTCAGGGCAGCAGCAACACGTAGGGGTGCTCGAGAATGAATTTCACGCGCTGCAGGAACTGCGCGGCAGGAGCGCCGTCGATAACCCGGTGGTCAAACGTCAACGAGAGCACCATCAGCGATCGCACCTCGATCCGGTCGCCCACCGCGACCGGCCTTCGGTGAAGGCGGCCCACGCCGAGAATGCCCGCTTCGGGGGGATTGAGCACCGGGGTAAACGCGTCGACGTCAAACATCCCCAGGTTGGTGACGGTAAACGTCCCCCCCTGCATCTCCTCCGGCCGCAGCCGGCTGGCCTTGGCACGCTCCGAGAGATCGCGGACCGCAGCGGAGATCTGCCCGAGCGTCGCCCGGTCGGCATGGCGCACCACCGGCACGACCAGCCCCTCGCCAAGGGCGACGGCGACCCCGATGTGGATCTCGGGGAGCACCCGGACGCCCTCGCCTTCCCAGAGGGCGTTGATCCGGGGATGTTCGCGGAGGGCGACGGCCGCCGCGCGCACGATGAGGTCCGTATACGTCACCCGGACGCCCTCGCGTCGCTCGAGCTCCTGCCCCACCTCGCTGCGCAGCCGCACGGCCTCGTCCATGTCCACTTCAGTCGTCAGGGTCAGTTGGGCCGTGGTCTGCAGGCTTTCCAGCATCCGGCGGGCAATGATCGCGCGCATCTTCGCCGCGGCGGGGGCGGACGGTGCGGCGGCGTCCCCGAGCGTGGAGGGTTGCAGCGGGGGAGTGGGGCGGATCGCCTCGGCGGTGGGGGCGGCGGAGCGGGCGGCGACGGCCGTCTGCACGTCGCGCTCGATGATCCGCCCGCCCGGCCCGGTGCCGACGAGTGCACGCGCGTCCACGCCGTGCGCCTCGGCCAGCGCCCGGGCCCGGGGAGAGATCTTTGCGCGTCCGCCACCCTCCGGATGGAGCGGGGGGGCGCCGGCCTCCGCCGCCCGTGTGGTTCCCAACGATCCCGCCGCCCCCGTCGGGATCCTCACTCCCCCCGGTGCGGCGACCGGCGAGGGCGGAGCCGCCACCGCCTCCCCGGGCTCGCCGATCACGGCGATGGGGGTGGCGACGGGGACGGTGCCGCCCTCCGCGACGAACACGCGCAGCAGCATCCCGGATGCGGGCGCCTCGACCTCAAGGGTGGCCTTATCGGTCATCACCTCGAAGAGGGGCTCCCCCTTCCTGACCTGGCTGCCCTCCGGCTTCAGCCACCGCACCACGGTCCCCTCTTCCTGGGTCAGCCCCAGCCTCGGAAGCACCACCTCGGTCGCCATCAGGAGACTACCTGGCGGACCGCGGCGGCGATATCCGGGACCTGGGGGAGCGCGGCATCCTCGAGGCGCGCGTTGTACGGGATGGGGACGTTCTCACCGCACACCCGGATGGGGGGGGCGTCGAGCGCGTCAAACGCGGCGACGACGACCTGGGTGATGATCTCCGCGCCGATCCCGCAGCGCTCGTGGGCCTCATGCCCCACCACCAGCCGGCCGGTCTTCCGGACCGAGGCGAGGACGGCGTCCAGGTCAAAGGGCACGAGCGTCCGGGGGTCGATCACCTCGAGTTCGATGCCCTCCTTGACGAGGATCTCCGCGGCGGCGAGCGCTTTGTGAACCATCGTGTGAATCCCGACAAACGTCGCGTGCCGCCCTTCGCGCCTGATCTCCGCCACGCCCAGCGGCACCGTGTACTCGCCGGCGGGAACGGGCCCCTTGGTGTTGTAGAGGATCTTGTGCTCCAGGAAGACCACGGGATTGTCGTCGCGGATCGCGCTGATCAGGAGCCCTTTGGCGTCGGCGGGGGTGCTCGGGGTGACCACCTTGAGCCCCGGGATGTGGCAGAACCAGGCCTCAAGCGACTGCGAGTGCTGCGCGGCATTCCCCCGCCCCGCGCCCTCCTGGGCCCGGAACACGACCGGGACCCGCGCCTTCCCGCCAAACATGTACCTGATCTTGGCCGCCTGATTGACGATCGGCTCCATCGCCAACCCCATGAAGTCCGCGTACATGAACTCGGCGACCGGGCGGGCCCCCGCCACCGCGGCGCCCACGGCCAGCGCCGCGATCGCCTCCTCGGAAATCGGCGTGTCCCGCACCCGCTGCGGCCCGAACTCCTCCACCAGGCCCCGGGTGACGCCGAAGACTCCCCCGCCGCCCCACACCGCCACGTCCTCCCCCATCACAAACACCCGGGGGTCCCGCCGCATCTCTTCGCGCAACGCCTCGTTGAGCGCCTCCGCGTAGGTGAGCAGTCGTGCCGCGAGGGCGGGGGTGGTCTGGGTCGCTGGGCTGCTCATGCGTACACGTCCTCCATCAGCGCGCTCACCTCGGGCTCGGGGCTGGTCTTCGCAAACGCGACGGCCGCCTCGATCTCCTCGGTCACCGCCGCCTCAATCGCCGCGGCCTGTTCGGCGGAGAGGATCCCTCGCGCAATCACATCCCGCTCGAGCCGCGCGATGGGATCGCGGGCGCGCCAGATCTCGACCTCGGCCTTATCGCGGTAGTTGAGCGGGTCGCCCACGTGGTGGCCAAAGAACCGGTACGTGGTGCACACGACCAGCGACGGCCCCTCTCCCGCCCGGGCGCGGGACACGGCGTCGGCCACCGCCCGGTGCACGGCCAGGGCGTCCATGCCGTCGCAACCCACTCCCGGGAACCCGTAGGCCGTCGCGCGAACCGCCGGATCGGGGACCGATGTGAACTTATCGGCGCGCGCCGACATCGCGTACTGGTTGTTCTCGCAGACGTAGACGACCGGGAGCTTCCAGATCGCCGCCAGGTTGGCGGACTCGTGCAGAATGCCCTGGTTCAGGGCGCCGTCGCCGAAGAAGCAGAGCGTGACGTCATCACGCCGCGCCAGTTGGGCGGCCAACGCCGAGCCGGTGGCGAGGCCGATGCCGCCGCCCACGATCCCGTTCGCGCCGAGGATCCCCGCGTCGAGGTCGGCGATGTGCATCGACCCGCCTTTGCCTTTGCAGTAGCCTGTGGCTTTCCCCAGCAGTTCGGCCATCATGCGGCGCGGATCCCCGCCCTTGGCCAGGCAGTGCCCGTGGCCGCGGTGGGTGCTGGTGATCCGGTCGGTGGGGCGAAGCGCGGCGCAGGCGCCCACCGCCACCGCCTCCATCCCAATGTAGGGATGGGTCGATCCGCGCATCGCCCCCTCCCGGTAGAGTTCCAGGGCCCGCAGATCGAACTGCCGAATCGTGCGCATCGTTCGGAGCATGCTCACCAGTTGGTTGGCGCTGAGGGCGGCGGGGATCTGGCTCACCATCTCTCTCTCCCCTCTCAAATCGGACGCGCGATTACGAACCGGCCGCCGGCCCCGGGCCTTTCCCCTCTTCTTCGAGCCCGACCGAAAACGACCGATCAAGCAGCGACTGAGGAAACGCCCGGAAGGCGAGGTGGGTGTTCGTCCGAACGATCCCCGGGATCTCCCGCATTTTGCCGGTCACGATCTCGGCGAGATCGTCGTACTCCTTGAGCCGCAGCACGGCGATGATGTCCCAGTCTCCGGTGACCGAGTACACCTCCTCGACCCCGGCGATCTCCGCCATTCTCCGTGCGACGTCCTGCATACGCCGCCGCTCGGCCTGGATCATCACGAACGCCGTGAACATCGGTCACCTCCATGGCCCGGCGCCATGTCTTCTGTCCGTTCGCGGCCTCCGAGGGAAACTCTTGCACGCCTCGCCGCCCCCCTGACTCGCCGTGAGATCAGGGATCCTCCCGTCCCGCCGCGGCTCCGCTGGGCGGCCGGCCGGTCCATGTTCGTCGCGGGGATCCGGATGCGCTCGCGGGCCAACGCGACAATCCCATCTCGGCGTCGATCGGCGGCCCGGCCAGACATCGGCGGCATGCCCCCTTTCTACGCAGCCGCCGTTCGGACACATGTGAGGCGCCCCCCGGTCAGGCCTGGGGGTCGAGGAGGACCTTGATCGACTCCTGGGCCGCCGTCTTGCGGAACCCCTCCTCCCACGCCGCGAGCGGCAGCACGTCCGAGATGAGCGGCGCGGCCTCGACGCGGCCCTGGGACAGCAGCGCGAGGGCCCGGGGCCACGACATCAAGGAGGACCCGTAGGTCCCGACGACGAGCAGCTCGTGCATGGCCACCTGCTCGTAGTCGCACTCGATCCGCCGCCCCATCAGCCCCACCTGCACCAGGGTGCCGAGGCGCCGCAGCGCCCCGAGACACGCGTCGAGCGACCGAGCAGCCCCCGCGCACTCGAACGCCGCGTCCACCCCGGCCCCACGGGTCCACTCCCGGACCGCCTCCGGCAAATCCACCGCGTCCACATCGACCGTCACCTCGGCGCCGAGCCGGCGGGCCAACTCGAGCCTCCGCGCATCTCGGGCGGTCCCGGCGGCGATGACCCGCCCGCCTTCCGCGCGGGCCACCTGAAGCACGAGCAGGCCGATCGGACCGACCCCGCTCACGAGCACCGTGTCACCGGCCGCGACACGCGATCGCTCGATCACCGCGTGAACGGCCACCGCCAGCGGCTCGGTAAGGGCGGCGTGCCGGAGATCGACTCCGTGCGGGATGGGGTGGACCATCTCGGCCGGCACGACGACGTACCGGGCGAACGCTCCGTCCACGCCGTGTCCGATGGAAAGCCGGCGCTCGCACATCAGGACGTTGCCGGTCAGGCAGTACCGGCACCGGCCGCAGCGCACGGCCGCCGTCGCGGCCACGACGGGATCGCCGGGAGCCAATCCTTCCGCGCCCGGGCCGACCCGATCGATCCGGCCGCTGAACTCGTGTCCGAGAATCACCGGAGGCCGGCTCGGGAACTCCTCGCGGAAGATGTGGATGTCCGTTCCACAGATCCCCGCCGCGACGACCTCGATCCGGACCTGCCCCGCACCCGGCTCGGGCTCGGGAACCTCCCGCAACTCGACGTGACCCGGCCCCCGTTCGGTCTTCATGACCGCTTTCATCGCATGCCTCCTCTGCTCCGACCGGCATCCGGCACACCGCCCGCGGGACGCGCGGCCCCCGCCGGGATCCCCACCCCGGGCGCCGCCAGCCGGGACGCCGCGCGCGCGTACTCCGCCACCCGGTCCGCCCGCGAATCGGTGGGCCACCCCAGCTCGTCCCCCATCAGCGCCGCCACCTTCGCCGCGATCTCCACCCCCTGCTGCGGGAGCAGGTGCGCGAGGCGCGTCCGTCGGAGCAGCACGTCCTCGAGCATCACGGCCATCTCGTGGCGGGCCGCGATCACCACCTCCGCGCCGATATGGGGACACCCCTCCGCCAGCGGTGTGCCGAGCGCCGGGCGTTCCGCGACCAGGTCGCACACCCGCGCGGCCTCGGTCCCATAGGTCCGGATCAGATGCAGCCACGTTCGCCGCGGGAGCCGCAGCCGCCGGGCGCGGTCCCGCAGGTCGGGCAGCACCTGTCGTAGTTCGGCGGCCCCGATCAAAGGGAGAGTGCGGGTGCGAGACGGCGTCCCGGCCCGGCGGCCGGTCGCGGCGTTCATCACATCCTCGGCCATCCGCCGATAGGTCGTGAGCTTGCCGCCGATGATCGAGTAGAACCCCTCCGCCGACCGCACCACCTCGTGGCGCCGCGAGAGGTGCGCGCTCGACCGGCCTCCGATGCTGACCAGCGGCCGGAGGCTGGCGAATGCGCCGAGGATTTCGCCCCCCGGGAGCGGGACCGTGAGAAACCGCGCGGCGTGGTCGAGCAGGTAGGCGACATCGTCCCGCCCCACAGGCGGCGCGCCGTCGGCGCGGCCCCATTCGGTGTCGGTGGTCCCCACGAGCAGCGCGCCCTGCCACGGCACCACGAACGCGACCCGGCCATCGTCCGTCTCCGGCAGCACGAGGGCCGCTCGGTGCATCCCCAGCCGACCGCTGCGGAGCACGATGTGCACACCTTTGGCCCGCCGGATCCGAAACGTCGGGGGGGCGACGAAGCCCGCGACCGCTTCCGCCCAAATTCCCGCGGCGTTGATCGTCATTCGCGCGGAGACCACGGAACGGACGCCGCTGAGGCGATCGACGACGTCCGCACCGGTACAGCGGCCGGCCTCCATCCGTACGCCGACGGCCTCCACGTAGTTGGCGGCGACCGCCCCGTGCGAGACCGCCGTCCGCAACACCGCGAGCGTCAGCCGCGCGTCGTCGGTCTGAGCGTCGTAGTAGAGAAAGGCGCGGCGCAGCCCTTCCCGCTGGAGCGCGGGCACGAGCGCAGCGGCGTCGGCCGGCGCCAGGCGGCGGTGACGGCGCGGGCCGATGCGGCCCGCCAGGCGGTCGTACGCCCACAGCCCAAACGCCAGGCCGAGGGGAAGACCGGCCCGCAGGGGGCGCGGGAGGGACAGCCCCAGGGGGCGCGACGCCCCCCGGTAGAGGGGGAGCACGAACGGCAACGGCCGGACCAGGTGGGGCGCGTTGCACAGGAGCCGATTTTGTTCCTCCAAGCCCTCCCGCACCTGCGCGACATCCAGCATCGGCAGATAGCGAAGGCCGCCGTGGATGAGCTTGGTCGACCCGCTGCTGGTCCCGTGGGCGAAGTCGCCGCGCTCGACCAGGGCAACCGACAGCCCGCGGGCGGCCGCCTCGCAGGCCACGCCGGCGCCGGTGATGCCCCCGCCGATCACCAGCACGTCGAAGGCTCCCCCGCGCAGCCGCGTCAGGTGCGCCTGGCGCACCATCACGCCGCCCCGGCGAGCCGCCGGACGGCCCCCAGCAGCACGGCCGCACCGCGCGCGCAGTCGTCCTTCGACGTCCATTCCGCTTCGTTGTGGCTGAGCCCGCCGGCGCTCGGCACGAAGATCATCCCGGCGGGATACCGGTCCGCCACGTACTTCGCGTCGTGGCCCGCGCCCGCCCACAGCCGGCGAGTCGAGTACCCGAGTTCTTGAGCGGAAGCGGCCACCGCGCCGGTCACGGTGGGATGAAACGCGGTGGGAGGGCTTCGCCAGAATTCCGAGGCACGCACCTCGACCCCGTCCCCCACGGCAACGGCAGCGCAGAGCGCCTCGAGCCGGCGGGCGGCGGTGTCCAGAACCTCCGGGCTGCGCGACCGCAGGTCCGTCGTCACCCGAACGACGCCGGGCACGACGTTGATCGTGTTGGGGCTGACCTCGATCCGGCCCGCGGTGGTGCGCACCCCTGGCAACTCGGCGGCGAGCGCTCGGAGCCCGAGCACGATGCGGCTCGCCGCGACCAGCGCATCACGGCGATCTTCCAGCGGAGTCGGTCCGGCGTGGGCCGCCCGGCCGGTCACCTCCACCCACCCCCAGGCGATCCCCTCCACCCCGTCGACGACGCCGACCTGCGCGCCCTCCCGTTCCAGGATCGGCCCCTGCTCGACGTGCAGTTCCACGTAGGCGGCCGCCGGCGGCATGCGGTGCTCGGCGGACCCGAGGTAGCCGATCCGCCGGAGTTCGTCCCCGAAGGAGCGGCCGTCGGCATCGCGGGCCGCGTACGCCTCCTCCAGGGTGAACCGTCCGCACACGACCCCGCTGGCGAGCATCGCCGGGGCGAACCGCGCCCCCTCCTCATTGGTCCAGCAGACGACCTCCACCGGGCGCGGCATTCGCACGCGCGCGTCGCGCAGCGCCCGAACCGCCTCCAGGGCGCCGAGGACCCCGAGGACCCCGTCGAACCGACCTCCGGTCGGCACCGTATCCAAGTGGGACCCGCACACCACCGGCGCCGCGTTCGGGTCCGTCCCCGGGTAGCGCCCGTAGATGTTGCCGAGATCGTCGAATCGTACCGCGCACCCGTCGTCGCGCAGCCACCCGATGAGGAGGTCCCGCCCCCGGCGATCGTCATCGCTGAGGGCGAGACGCCGCACGCCTCCCGCCGGGGTGCGCCCCACCTCCGCCATCGTCATGAGCGCATCCCAGAGCCGCTCGCCGTTGACCGCTGCCGCCGCCGCGCCGTCGCCAGTCATGTCGGGCCTCCTGGTGGGGAGTTCGCTGAACGCCCGGGGGCTCCCTCGAACGCGTCGCGGCTTCGTCCGGCGGGGCACCCGGCTACGGGCAGGGCCGCTTCGCCACGACGACCGGCGCACGCGGCGGTTGCGCCAAGTCGAGACCGTCCAGCAGATCGTTGGCCCTTCGGTCGCGGTCCGTAAGGGGCGGGAGGTGGAAAAGGACCTCCAGGGTCTTCGGGACGGACGCGTGCTCCGTTTGCCGATGCGAGACGAACCCCTTCCGGGCGTACGCCGAAATCACGAGCGTAGGGACGCGGAAGCCCAACCCGAACTGGTCGACCGTCGGCGGGGGAACGTGGTCATACCAACCGCCCCAGTCGTCCCAGGTGATGATGATGAGGGACGAGGGCCAGTACACGCTGGTCATCACCGCGTTGACCTGCGCGGCCGTCCACTGCGCGCCGTCGCACACGCTTTGCGGGGGGTGTTCGCTGCGCGCACCCCAGACCCAGGAGACGGCCGGGAGCGTGCCGGCCCGGACGTCGGCGACGAACCGCTCCTCGCCGACCATCCGCTGACGCAAGGCCGGGTCACGGTAGATACGGGACAGTGCGCCCATCGCCCAATATCCGTAGCCCTTCCAACTCACGCCGGCGTTCGCCAACAGGTTGGGCACGGTCGGGATGTCAAAACACGGAGCCGCTCGCCGGGTCTGGCCGCCGGGGGTGAGCACGGTGATGTCCGCGCCCTTCGCGGCGCAGGCGGGCTCGTCGTACGGCACGCCGCGGGGGTTGCTGATGCCGCCGCCGGCGTCCGCCGCGACCAGGAACAGGTGGTTGGGGGTACTGGGTCCCCGCACCGAGGTGAAATAGCGATCGAAGAGCACGAACGCTCGCGCGTAGGCCCAATACTCCGGGATGTCGCCCTCGCGATACTGCGCAAACGAGCCCGGAAGAAATCCGTCCATCCGACCCCCGTCATAGGCCCGTCGGGCCGCGGAGAACGAATGGCTGATATCGCCGGTCCGGTCCTCGGCCCGAGGCGGCGCATGCCCGGCGCCCCCGATCCCGATCGTCCGCGCTCCGTCGGCGCCGGGAAACTGGCCGAAGTAGTTGTCGAACGTGTGGTTCTCCTTCAGGATGATGATCACGTGGCGGATTGGGATCCCCGACGACGGTGCGGGCATCGGACTCGCGGCCGTCCCCCAAAGCACCGCGATCAACAGCCAACCGACCAGCGGCGTACGCCCGCCGGTGACATGCCGCAAGCCCATGTGGGGGTCCCTCCGCCTCTTCCGGGTTCGCCGGGGTGTGCGGGGGGCCCTGGAGCCGCCAGGGCGCCATCCCGCCCCCGCCGCGGCCAATCCCGGCGAGCAATGACGGCATGATCTCGCCTCGCCAGGGAAGAATAGCTCATCGGCGTGCGCGCGCCGCGGCGCGGCGAATCCGGCGGAGGTGTGTATGAGCGATGTCTCGCGTCTGCGATCTGAAGGCGATCTCAACATCTCACGCCGGCGTACCGAGTGGCAAGCGGCGGCGCTCGATGCCGAGACGCGAGCGCTGCTGGAGGCAGACGCGCGCTACTTTCTCCATCAGTCGCTCTCCACCCCCTGCCTCAACGGGATCCGCGCATGCGAGGGGGCGTGGATCGAGGACCTGCAGGGACGGCGCTATCTGGACTTTCACGGGAACTACGTGCACCAGGTCGGGTTTGCCAATCCGGCCGTCATCGCCGCGATCAAGGCACAGCTCGACGCCCTCACCTTCTGCACCCGCCGCTACACCAACGAGACGGCCGTCGCGCTGGCCAGGAAGCTCACCGACCTCGCGCCCGGCGACCTCAAGAAGGTCTTGTTCTGCCCGGGGGGGACGGGAGCGATCGGCATCGCCCTGAAGCTCGCGCGCGCCGCGACCGGCCGCTACAAGACGATTTCGATGTGGGATGCCTTCCACGGCGCATCGCTTGATGCCATCTCCGTGGGGGGGGAAGAGATTTTCCGGAGCGGCGTTGGCCCCCTCCTCCCCGGCACCGAGCACGTCCCGCCGCCCGATCCGTATCGCTGCGCGTGGGACTGCCATCGCCGCGGCGGCTGCGATCTCAAGTGCGCGGACTACATCGCGTACGTGCTGGAGAAGGAAGGCGATGTGGCGGCGGTGATCGCGGAGACCGTCCGCAGCACCCCCGTCATCCCCCATCCGGACTTCTGGCGAACCGTGCGCCGGGCCTGCGATCGGCACGGGGCGCTGCTCATCCTCGACGAGATCCCCACCGCCCTGGGGCGGACGGGGACGATGTTCGCCTGCGAACACTTCGGCGTCGTTCCGGACATGCTGGTGATCGGCAAGGGCCTGGGCGGAGGGATCCTGCCGCTCGCCGCGGTGATCGCGCGGGCAGGCCTCGACGTCGCGGGCGATCGAGCGTTGGGTCACTACACGCACGAGAAAAACCCCGTCGCCTGCGCCGCGGCCCTGGCCACGCTGGAGTACATCGAGACCCACGGGCTTCTGGCGCACGCGCGCACGCTGGGGCGCACCGCACTCGACCGGCTGCGGGCCATGAAGGCGGTGCACCCGCTGATCGGGGACGTCCGCGGTCTGGGCCTGCTCCTCGGCGTCGAATTGGTCACGGATCACTCCCATGCTCCCCAGGCGCGGGCAACGGAGCAGGCGGAGGCGGTGATGTACACGGCCCTGTCCCGCGGGCTAAGCTTCAAGCTCACGATGGGCAATATCATCACGCTCGTTCCCCCGCTGAGCATCACCCCACAAGAACTGGATCGGGCCCTGACCATCCTGGACGACAGCCTCACCGAGGTCGAGCGGACGACGGTCTAGCCGGCCGGCACATCCGGCTCACGCATCCAGCAGCGACCGGCCGTCGACCGCGGAGAGATCAACGCCGAGGACGCGGGCGATCGTGGGCGCCCAGTCGACCAAGTGGGGGGACCGGCCGGCGACCGCCCGGGCAATCGCCGCAACCGCCGGATGCCCACCCGTCACCGCGGCGAAGGTGCGGGCGGTGGCCGGCCCGCCGTGGTATCCTCTCGCCGGAAGCCGGGGGGCGCAGAAGATCCATCCGCCGTGGGCCTCGGCCACGATCGTGCCGTCGCCTCCCCCGCTCCACCCGGCGATCCCCGGGACCTCCAGCAGAGCTCTCCCCGCGTCCTGCGGGGTGACCCCATCGCGCAGCCGCACGACCGCCGCTCCCCCGTCGCCCACCGCGTCCACGACGAGGGCGGAGATCTTGGGCATCGACAGCAGGTCGATCGGCGGCCGTTCCGTCCGGGCCTCCATGCCGTGATCGGAGACGGCGATCACCACGGTGTCCGTCCAGCGCGGCCGCAGGACCTCCAGGACCTCGCCGACGATGGCGTCGGCCCGCGCGTAACACGCACGGGTGGCGGGATCATCGGGCCCCAGGTCGTGGCCGAGCGTATCGCCCTCGTTGAGTTGGCCGAAGAGGAGCGCGCAGCGCAGATCGACGGCGGCCTCCAGCAGGTGGGGCCGGACCGCCTCATTGGTCGGATAGTCGTGGGCGTCACGGGGGGTCCCCGAAGGCACGCGCCCCCCGGGGGGCCAATGGCGATACGCGGTCTCCGCCCTCAGCACGGCGAGCAGCAGATGATCCCCCAGGACCGCCGCGGCCCCCAGGCCGCCCGCCCGACACGCGTCGAGCAGGGTCGGCACGGCGACGGTTGCCCCGCCGGCCCATCCGGGCACCGCCCCCGGATGCGAGGCGGTCGTCCTGACGGTATGACGATCGGGCGCGCACCCGGTGAGCAGGGCGCCGAAGCAGGGGTACGTCGACGAGGGCAGCGGGGCCCGTCCCTCAAGCGTGAGCGCGCCCGTCGGACGAAATCCCCACAGGCAGGGGGTGACGGACGGAGAGATCAGCTGAAGAGGGCAGCCGTCGATCCCAAGCAGCACGACCCGCGATCGCATCCCACCGGCCCGCGCCGGCGCCGCGGCGCCCTTCAGCGGGCCCCGTTCGCGCCGCTAGACGTTCCCACTCGCGTACAGCCAGCGGGCCACCAGGGCTTCGGTGTCCCCGCCGAACGCCTCCCGCGATCCCTCCGACAGGATCGTCCCGGTGCGCATCACGTAGACGTAATCGGCGATGTCCAGCGCCCGCTTGATGTTCTGATCGACCAGCAGGATGGCTTTGTCCTGATGCGCGATCTCTTTGATCAGATCGTAAATCAGCGCGGCCACGCGCGGCTCGATCCCTGCCGTCGGCTCGTCGATCAGAAACACCATCGGATCGAGCATCAGGCTGCGGGCGATCTCCAACTGCCGCTGCTGGCCGCCGCTGAGCGTCCCCGCAGCCTGCCGCCGCTTCTCCCGCAGGACGGGGAACCGATCGAACGCGCGCTGCACGAGATCAGCGACGTGCTCCCGCTGACCCTTGTACCGCCAGGCGCCCAGGCGGAGGTTGACTTCAACCCCCAGGTGCGGAAAGATGCTGGGCCGCTGCGGCAGATAGGCGACGCCGTGCCGTCCCATCTCGTGCGGCATGATCCCGCGCGTAGACCGGCCCTGCAGAAGAACCTCGCCGTCGGAGAGGGGGAGGAACCCGTACAGCGCCTTCAGCAACGTCGATTTCCCCGTACCGTTGGGCCCCAGCACGCACCGAACCTGTCCGCGCACGGCATCCACCGACACCCCCCGCAGGATGTTGATGCCGGGGAGATACCCCGCCACCAACCCTCGGCCGGTCAGGCAGGCGGACGTCCCGTCCGCGACGGTCTCCACGCTACAGTCCCGAGTACGCGGCGAGCACGGTCTGATCCGCCCGCACCACGTCGGGCGGCCCGTCTGCGATCTTGCGCCCCCGGGCCATCACGACCAGCCGCCGCGCGATGCGCAGGATCGATTCCATGTCGTGGTCGACGACGACGAAGGTCCGTCCCGACCGATGGAGTTCTTGAATTCGCTTGATCAGTTCATCGCGCAGGTGGGGATGCACTCCGGCGAAGGGCTCGTCGAGGAAGAGCACGGTGGGCTCCAGCATCAGCGCCCGCCCCAGCTCAAGAAGTTTCTGCTGGCCCCCGGAAAGATTCTTGGCGTACAGGCTCTCCAGGTGCACGAGGTTCAAGAACTCCAGATACATCCTCGCGCGCTTCGTCACCGCGCCCCAGGTGGAGCGCGGCCGCGTCAGGCCGGGGACGAGCATGTTCTCGAGGACGGTCATCCGGCCGAAGAGCTGCGTCAACTGGAACGTTCGCGCCACGCCGCGCGCCGCAAAGAGATGCGCCGGAAACCCGTTCACCCGGTGGCCGCGGAGGAAGACCCCGCCGGTTTCAGGCACGAGGTGCCCCGTGAGCAGGTTGATCAGGGTGGTCTTTCCGGAGCCGTTCGGGCCGATCAACCCAATCAGATCGCCCTCGCCCACCGCGAGCTCGACCGCATCGACGGCCACAATGCCCCCGAAGCGCTTGTGCAGCTTCGCCCCTTGCACGAGGGCCGGGGTGTCCGTCATACGCGAGACCCTTCCCGACCGACGTCCCGGGGGACAGGCGGCGCTCCCCGCACCTCGCCCAACCGGACAAACTGCAGCCAAAGCGGGGTCAAGAGCCCGTTCCGGGCGAAGCGCATCGTCAGGAGCAGAATGATTCCAAAGAGGACGAGCCGCCACTGTCCGTACGCCCGCAGGACCTCCTGCAGCACCTCCACCCCGAACGCACCGCCCACGGCGGTCGGCAGCCGCTCCATCCCGCCGATCACGGTCATCACCACGACCACGACCATCAGATCGAGCGCGCCGAGGCTCGGGGTCAGGATGCCGATGTAGTGGGCGTAGAATCCCCCGGCGAGCCCCGCGAACCCGCTGGCGATCGCAAACGCCAGAATCCGAAACAGGGCCACATTGACCCCGGTCGCCGCCGCCGCCTGCTCGTCCTCCCGGATCGCCCTAAAGAACAGGCCCCAGCGGGAGCGCACGATGCCCCCCATGATCGCGAGCGAGAAGACGAGCAGCCCGAAGGCGGTGTAGAAATAGGGCAGCCGGGAAATGGTGTGGAAGATCGGCACCGTGTGCAACCC
The DNA here is from genome assembly GCA_035307765.1 of bacterium. Lineage (NCBI taxonomy): Bacteria > bacterium. Next base: position 55,655 of record DATGHU010000032.1, read on the forward strand.
TGCCATGCCGGCGGTCACCTGGTCTTCGGTCGAGAACGTGATGCGGATGATTTCGGCGAACGCCAGGGTGAAAATCGCGAGGTACGGCCCGCTCATCCTCAGGCAGACCCAGCCGATCAGGCCCCCCAGGGCGCAGCAGAGGGCCACGCCTGCGGCCATGCCGAGCGGGATCGGGATGCCGGTCCACTGCACCAGCAGGGCTGAGGTGTACCCGCCCACGGAGGCGAACGCCATATGGCCGAGGGAATACAGCCCGATGTACCCGGACAGCAGGGACCAGCTCCCCGCCAGGATCCCATAGATCATGGCAATGATGGCCACGTGCATCATGTACGGGTTGAGGAGATGCCCGTACACCAGCGATAGGACCGAGGCGGCGACCAGGATGTAGATGTGGAGTCCCCGCACCGCCCTACTCCATCCGGGTGTGGCGCCGGCCGAACAGGCCCGTCGGGCGAACGATCAGCACGATCATGAGCACCAGCACCCCGAACGCGTTCGTGTAGGCCAGCGCACGGGTCGGGTCGGGAAAGAACGCGGTGAAGAGGCCCTCGGACTCGCCGAGGACGATCCCGGCGATGATGCTGCCGAGCACCGAGCCCATTCCCCCCAGGATCACGATCACGTACGCCTGAACGTTGGGCAGCGCCCCCATGTCCGGGGCCAGCGAGAAGATCGGGGCGATCAGGGCCCCCGCGGCCGCGGCGAGTGCGGCGCCGACGGCATACGCCAGCGAGTTGAAGCGCCCCGGATTGATCCCCACAATCGCCGCGGCGTCCCGAGACTGGCTGACGGCGTCCAGCGCCTGCCCCCAGATCGTCCGGTTCATGAAGTAGAGGAGCGCGAAGAGCAGCAGCAGCCCCACCCCTCCCGCGAACACCCGGTCATTCGTCACGATCAGATTGCCGACGCGCTGGATCCCCGTGACGAACGACGGCGGCCTGAGCGGGAACGGGCCGAACACGATGAGGGCGAGGTTGCGCAGAGCGAACGCGACGCCAAAGGTGACAATCACCCCGTATTCGTCCTTCCGTTCCGTGCGTTCGCTGTAGAGAGGAGTGAGCAACGACCGTTCCAGGATGATCCCGAACGTGAAGATCGCCGCCATCGACACCGGGAGCGCGAGCAGCGGAGGCACGCCCAGGAGCGTGATCACGTAGTAGGCGCAGTAACCGCCGAGCATGTAGAGGTCGCCGTGTGCGAAGTTGACGATCTTCAGAATGGAGAAGATCAACGTCACCCCGACGGCGATCAGCGCATAGATGATCCCGATGATCACGCCGTTGGTGGCCTGGATAAACAGGTAGTCCATTATCGATATCGCGTCGGCGCGGGAACCCCGGGGACGGAGCCCCGGCGCGCGCCGATGGCGGACGCGCGGCGGATCGGGCGGCACTCAGATGACCGGGTCAGCGGGGTATCCTCCCCACCGGGGGAGGCCGCACGCCGCTCGGCATCGAGCGCCGCGGGTGCGGTCCTCCCCAGCGATTGGGGGATTACGGGAGCGTACCGCGGGTCACTTCATCGGCTTCATGTACATGTATTTCACGTTGGCAACGCTCCGCGGCCAGATAATCGGGGCATCCTCGGGCGCCTGGCCGGCCTTATCGTACTGCACGAGCTCGACCGGTGCGCCCATGAACTGGTGGTACGCCCAGTCGGGGGTATGGCTGGTCGAGAACGTGTACAGGCCGCGGCCGCCGACCCAATGCGTCTTCTCAAGCGCGGCGATGATCGCCTTCCCGTCGGTGGACTTGGCGCGCTTGATCGCGTCGGCCAGGATCCACTGGGCGTCGTAGTTCTCGATCGCCTGCGGCGACGGGGCCTCGTTGAAGCGCTTCTGGAACGCCGCGACGAACGCCTTGGTCTTGGCGTTCCACGCGGTCTTGGGCAGGCCCACGATCTCGGTCACCAGGTATTTCCCGGCGTCCCCCACGTTCTTCCAAAACGTGGGGTCGACCGCGGGGCCTCCCGTGTTGGCGACGCCGGTGTGGGCCGAGGGCGCGAACCCCAGGCTGTACGCCTGGCTGATCATCGGGTACGCGCCGGCTTCGCTGTAGATGCTCATGAAGAAGTCGTACGGCGGCGTGTGGCTCTTGAACCGCTCGATCTGCGCGGTGAACTCCGTCGCGTTCAGATCGGCGCCGACGACATCGTAGTGGACGTGGTGCTTGTCCAGGGTCGGCAGCAGGACGTCCCGGGCGCTCGTCCCGCCGTCCGTCTTCTCGTAGATGACCGCCACGTTCTTGAACCCGGCCGCCGCAATCCAGTCGCCGTACTTGGACGCGATCAGCGCCTGGTTGGGGGCGACCCGGAAGACCTCCGGGTATCCCTTGGCGGTAATCTTCAGCGCCCACACGTCCACGGCGATGATCGGGATGCCGGCGTTGTGGGCCTCTTCCATCTCGGCGAGGAACACCGAGCTATGAAACTCGCCGGTGATGCCGACCACGTGCTCCTGGGAGATCAGCCGCTGCGCGGCCGCCGTTCCCTCTTCCGGCTGACCACGGGTATCCTGAAAGCTGATGCTGAGCGGCCGGCCGAGCACGCCGCCCTTAGCGTTGATCTCGTCGGTCGCAATCTGGGCGGCATCCTTCATCAGCGCCCCTTCCGCGTACCCGCCCGGCGGCGACAGGGGGCCAACCCAGCCGGTCTTGATCGGCTCCGCCGCAGACAGCGCGACCCGCATGGTCTGGGCCGGAATGATCACCAGCCCCGCGATCAGCAGCACCACGATCCCCGCGAGGATCCATCGTCCTCTCAAACGCATTCCCAACCACCCCCTCCTCTAGCTCGATCTGATCCATCCCGATGCGTGTGCTCGCGGCCTGGCCGCGCGGTCCTCATCCGGCGGCCTCGGCCAGGGCCCCGTCGATGGCCTGTACCCCCTCCTCGATCTGCTCTTCGCTGATCACGAGCGGCGGCGCCACCAGGAAGATGTTGTACCGTCCGATGAGATAGACTCCACGGTCGAACGCGCCCCGCAGAAATGCCTTCATCGGGCTCGGCCCGCTCCTGCTGAACGGCGCCCAGGGCTCTCGCGTCCCCCGGTCCTTGACCAGCTCGACCCCCCAGAAGAGCCCTTTGCCGCGGACATCGCCGACCACGGGGTGGCGATCGGCCAGGCGGCGCAGCCGGTCTCCCAGCGCGCCCTCCAGGCGCCGGGCCCGCTCGACGAGCCCCTCGTCCTCCATCACCTCCAAGTTCGCGCAGCCGGCGGCGCAGGCCAGGGCGTGGCCGGAGTAGGTGAGCCCCGCCCAGAGGATGTGGTCGTCGAAGTACCGGGCGACCGGCGCGGACACCAGCACGCCGCCCAGCGGCACATACCCCGAGGTGACCCCTTTGGCAAAGGTGAGCATGTCGGGCACGACGTTCCAGTGCTCGCAGGCGAACCACGCCCCGGTCCGCCCGAACCCGGCCATCACCTCGTCGAAGATCAGCAGGATCCCGTGCCGGTCGCAGATCTTCCGGAGCCCCTCAAGATATCCGTCGGGGGGCACGATCAGCCCGCTCCCGCCAACGATCGTCTCGATGAGAATCGCGGCCACGTTCTCCGGCCCTTCGTACATGAGCACGTGCTCGAGATGGGCCAGCGCCGCCGCGCCCTCTTGTGCCGGCCCGACCGAGAACGGACTGCGGTAGGGGTACGGGGTCAAGAAGTGAACCACGCCGGGCACCCCCGGCTCCGCGGGCCAGCGGCGCGGATCGCCGCTCATCGTAATCGCCCCGTACGTCGCTCCGTGATAGCCGCGGTAGGACGTGAGCACCTTGTGGCGTCCGGTGTAGAGCCGGGCGATCTTGACGGCGTTCTCGTTGGCCTCCGCGCCACCGTTGGTGAAGAACGTCTTCACCAGTGCCCCACCCGGCGAGAGGCGGGCCAGCATCTGCGCCAAGCGGGCGCGCACGTCCGTCGAGAAACTGGGGTTCACGAACGTCAGCCGCCCCGCCTGCGCCCGGATCGCCTCCACGACACGGGGATGGCTGTGACCGATGTTCACGTTGACGAGTCCCGAGGAAAAATCCAGGATCCGCGTCCCATCGGAGGTGTAGAGATCGCAGCCCTGCGCGTGATCGATAATCCGGGGCGCCGGACCCCCCTGCGTCTCCCAGGGGATCAGGACATGCTCGCGGGTGAGATCGCCGGTCGCCCTCGCGCCGGAGGCCGGAGAGACCTTCGCCATCATCTTCCCTCCTCGCCGTGGGTGCACCCGGAAGGTCTCGCCGCCGGCCCGATCGGACCGGCCTCACCTTCCCCCGAACAACACGCACCGCCGCGGGGGATCAGGGGTGAACCCTGGGACGTCGATGATGTGGCATCCGCTGGTGCAGATGCCCCGCGCCGGCACTTCCTTCCCCCCGCCGAGACAAACCTCCTCCCACGACGCCCAATCAAGCCGTGGCCACGTGCCGGTCGGCGACGGCAAGCGCCTCGTCAATGACCTGCAATCCCTCCTCAAGCTGCTCGTCGGTGATGACGAAGGGCGGCGCGAGCATCAGCATATTCCACTTCGTGTACGCGTAGACGCCGCGCTCGCGCATCGCACGAAGCGTGCCGGAGACCGCGGGGTGGGCCTCTCGGCCTCCGCGGGGGGTCCAGGGGGTCAACGGCTCGCGGGTTTCGCGGTCGCTCACCAGTTCGATGCACGCGAACAGCCCCCGCCCCCGGACGTCGCCGACGGCGGGGTGGCGCTCCTTCATGGTGTTGAGCCGGGCAAACAGGCGGTCCCCCAACACCCGGGCGCGCTCGATCAGCCCTTCGTCGTGATAGGCGGCCAGCGTGGCCACCCCGGCGGCGCAGGCCAGGGGGTGACCGCTGTAGGTGGCGCCGGTCAGCAGGACGTTCGATTCGAAGTGGGCCGCCACCCGGTCCGACGCCACAACCGCTCCAAGAGGGACGTACCCGGACGTGATCCCCTTGCCGAGGGTCATGAGATCGGGCACGGTGTTGTAGTGCTCGATCGCGAACCACCGGCCGGTCCGGCCGAACCCCGCCATCACCTCGTCGCAGATCAGCAGCACCCCGTACCGGTCGCAGATCTCCCGCAGCCGGGGATAGTACTCGGGGGGCGGCACGATGCGGGCGTTGCTCCCGGTGATCGTCTCCACGATCACCGCGGCGACGGTCTCCGGATCTTCAAATTCAATGATCTCGCCGATGTGGTCCGCGCAGTGGATCCCGCAGGACGGGTAGCGGAGACCGAAGGGACACCGGTAGCAGAAGGGGTCCTCGGCCACCACCGTTCCCCAAACCCCCGGCTCCGCGCCCCGCCGCCGCGGGTCGCCGGAGACGGACAGCGCCCCGGCCGTCGCTCCGTGGTAACTGCGGCGCCGGGTGATGACCTTCTGCCGGCCGGTGGCCAGGCGCGCCATCCGGATCGCCGCCTCGTTCGCCGTCGCCCCACCGGTCGTGAAGAACACGTGCTGAAGATCGCCGGGCGCCACCGCGGCGACCGCACGGGCCAGCTGGCTGCGCGGGGCGCTGGCGAACTCGGGGGCCACGTAGCACAGTTCCGCGGCCTGGGCCTGGATTGCGCTCACCACCCGAGGGTGGCCGAACCCCAGGTTCAGGTTGACGAGCTGCGAGGCGAAGTCGAGGTAGCGCTTCCCCCCGGCGTCCCAGAAGATCGCGCCCCGGCCGCCGGCGATCACCATGGGCCGGCGCGACTTCTGCGCCGACCACGAATGGAGGAGATACCGGCGGTCGTCTTCGAGGATTTGCGCCGCCGCCGCCTCCGAGAGCGGCTGATCGTGGCGCTGAGTCGTGGAGCTCATCGCGATTCCCTCCCACAGCCCCTATCGGGGCGGCAAATGCATCCGGATGCTCTTCACCTGAGTGTAGCTCAGCAACTCGTCCAAACACTCTTCACGGCCGATCCCGCTCTGCTTGATCCCCCCGTAGGGGGACCCCAACTCGTGCCCGCCGGGAAAGTTCACCCAGATGTATCCCGCCTCGAGCCGCCGGGCCAGCCGGTGCGCCGCGAGGTAGTCGCGGGTGTAGATCGCCGCGCTCAGCCCGTAGATGACCCCGTTCACCTGGCGCACCATCTCCTCCTCATCGTCCCAGGTCAGGACCGCCACCACCGGGCCGAAGATCTCCTCCTGCGCAATCCGCATCTTCGCCCGCACCGCGTCGAAGAGCGTCGGTCGCACGAAAAATCCCCGGCGCAGATCCGGGGCGTCCGGCGCCCCGCCCCCGCAGACCAGCCGGGCGCCTTCCCGCCGCCCCGCCTCGATGTAGGCCAGCACCCGCTGCTGCTGCTCGCGGGAGATGAGCGGGCCGATCTCGCTGTCGTCGGATTCCGGGAGCCCGATCCGCAGCCCGGCCAGCCGATCCCGCAGGCCCTCCACAAAGGCGTCGTGGAGGCTGCGGTGGACAAACACCCGGGAGGTGCTGCTGCAGGATTGTCCCGCCCGATTGAAATTCATCGCCGTGGCCGCGGCGGAGACCGCATCCTCCACGGGGACGTCGGGAAGCACGATGATCGGATTCTTCCCGCCCAGCTCCAGCGTCACGGTCTTGAGTTCCGCACTCGCCGCCTGCATCACCGCCCGCCCGGCCTCGACGGACCCGATCAGCGCGATGCGCCGGACCTTCGGGTGCCGGACCAACGCCGCCCCCGTCGTCGGTCCGTCCCCCGTGACGATGTTGACCACGCCGGGGGGGAAGAGATCGCGCAGCAGACCCGCCAGGACCAACGATGAGAGCGGGGCCTGCTCGGGGGGCTTCATCACCACGGTGTTGCCGGCGGCGAGCGGGGCGGCCAACTTCTCGGCCGCGAAGCGAATCGGATGGTTGAAGGGATTGATCTTCCCGACCACCCCGAACGGCTCGCGCAGCGTGTACGAAAACGCGGTTGGGCCGGTGGGGAGGGTCTCCCCCTTCAGCTCCGGGATCAGGCCGGCGAAGTACTCGAGGGAATCGGCCGCCCAGTCGACATCCTTCCGCATGCCCGAGATGACGTTTCCGGAGTTGATCGCATCGAGGCGGGCCAGCGCCTCCCGCGCCTCGCGCAGCGCCGCCGCCAGAGCGCGCAGGCGCCTTCCTCGCTCCGAGCCCGGCGCGCTTGCCCACGCGGGCTGCGCCGCCGCGGCCGCGGTCACCGCCCGATCGACGTCGGCGGCGTCGGCCAGCGGCACGCTGCCGAGCCCCTCCCCCGTCGCGGGGTTGACGATCGGGAACGAACGACCGGCCGCGGTCCCGACCCACTCGCCGCCGATGAACACCCGGCCCTCGGGAATCCCTTCCAGGATGGAGGTCCGCACGGGCTACGGCTTCCCCCGGCGGGCGGGGGGCAGAGGGCGATCCGGCGGGCCGTCGTAGAACTCCGGCCGCTGCAGCTCCAGATCCAGCGGCTGGACGATCGATGCGTTCGTCGACCCCCGCCATCCCTTTTCCCGCTGGACCTCCTCGTGGGCATGCGCCACGAGCGAGACCGTCCGCGAGAGCAAGAAGACCCCCTTGATCAGCTCGGTCTCAAATCCCATGTCCAGGCAGACCGCGCCCACCGCGCCCGGCCCGTTGAGGTAGATCCGGCGCCCCCAAAAGGATTCCGTCGCCGCCTCGATGGCCCGGGCCATCGCGATATACTGCGCCGACACCCCCAGCTGGTCGGCGAGCGCCAGCAGTCGTGCGGTGCGTGGGTCCTGAATGTGCTGGGGATGGTGAAACCCCGGCAGCCGGCGCCCGTCGCGGCGGGCGTCGCCCGCCACCTGCTGCGCCGCCGCCTCCAGGCTGAGATGATCCCGCCGCATCCGGTCGACCGCGTCCTTGAAGAGTTCGGCCGGGCGGTCCGCCGTGCCGTGAAGCGAGCCGATCGCCAGCATCCCCCCCGCGACCCCGACGTGCAGCGGGACGCCCCCCGACGCCACGAACCGGGACGCCGCCGACGAAGGCGAGAAGGCGTGCTCGGCCATGCTGACCAAGACGGCATCGAGCATCCGGCCGTGGGCGGGAGGAGGCAGCTCCCCACGCCACACCAGGTAGGCCATCTCGGCAAAGCTGATATTGCCGGTGAGCTCGTTCAGATCGTACCCGCGGACGACGATCTTCTCTTTGGTCTTGTAGGCAATCCCCGTCCGCCAGTGGAACGGCTCCCGGCCTCCCGCGACTGGCGTGGACCCCATCCCGCTACCTCCTCGGACCGGACGCCGGCTCTTCTTGTTTCAGGTAGACCCGATCCGGATCCACCTCTTCCCTGAGCACGCGGAGATCCTCTGCCTCGGGCGGGGCGACTTCCCCCACGTCCGGCGACACATCGGGCCGAAACCCCGTCTCCGCCCGCACCGACTCCACCGTGACGCCCGGCATGAGCTTCACGATCCGCAGCACGCAGGTGACGGGATCGTTCTCCATCACCGCGAGATCGGTGACGACGCTGACGCCGAACTCCGGGCTCAGCCCGGCCCGCCGCCGCCCCCCCGGGCCATCCAGAAACCCGGGGCTGGTGATGTAGTCGCAGCGCTCGGGGAAGCGCCGGCGCTCGTGGTGCGTCATGATCAGCAGGCGGCGGCAGTGCGAGGCCATATCGTTCCCGCCGCCGCTCCCGGGCAACCGCCGATGCAGCGCCCCCGGGGGGCCGATTTGCGTGGAGTTGATGTTCCCGTACCGGTCGATCTGTGCGCCGCCGATGAACCCGACGTCGATGAGCCCGCGCTGCAGCAGGCATCCCAAAACGTCGCGCAGCGACCCCAACCTAACCGCCCGGTGCATCACCTTCGGGTCGGAGACCGAGATCGGGGTCGGGTGGACCAGCGGCGCGATCACGCCGCTCTCGATGACGCAGACCAAGTTGGGGGCGTGCGTCCGCAGCGCCAGCGTCGTCGCCAGCAGCGGCAATCCGGTGCCCACGAAGATGATCTCGCCCTCGCGGACGTGGCGCGCCGCCTCGATGACCATCAGCTCTTGCCGGGAGTAGCCGGCGCGCTGGGCGCCGGGGAATGCGGGCATACCTCAGACCCTCCTCACCGAACCGACCTCCGGCGCTAGACCATCGCCAGCATGGTCTGCCTCAACGTCTCCAGTTTCTCGCGCCCGGCCGCGTGCGCGAGATGGTCATCGAACCCGCCGCGTCCCCAGACGGACGCCTGCAGGTACTCGGTCACCGCCTCGACGCCGGCGCGGGCCGCCGCCTGGTACGCCGCAACCTGCGCGGCGTCGTAATCATAGTACCGGTACGTCGACGTCGGGTAGGCGCCGAACGGCTGGACCACCACGGCGCTGACATGGAGGAACGGCACGGTGGTCTGCTCGGGGTGTGCGCGAATTTCCTCGGTCGACACGAGCTCCTCGCAGCTGGCGATCACGTGCGTCGACGCCCGCACCATCTCGGGCTCATGGGTTGAAAAACCTTCGATCACGAGGTTCCCCATCCGATCGGCCCGCTGCACGTGCACAATGCTCACGTCCGGGCGGAGGGCGGGGACCAGCACGACCGGCTCCCCCGGGGACCACGGGTTGTCGATGACGAGGGCTTTGCCGGGGCGTGCCCGCGGCGAGGGAGCCGAGGGAAGCGGCAGCAGGGAAGAGCCGAGGAGGCTTCGCGTCGGCATGAAGGGGACCCCCATCTCGCCGGCCAAAAACCGCGTCACCATCGCCAGGTGACTGTAATCCTCGATCTCGAGGGACCCGGCCTCGATCCCCCGCCTCCAGCAGAACGTCGTCCCGAACCGCTCCAGGTTTCCGGAGCCGCACTCGCATCGCCTGACCAGACCCGCGCCGACGAGTTGGTCCATGGCGATGGAGAGGTTACACCCGACCACGGTCAGGCCGCCGATGCGCTGGCGAATGATCTCGTGGGTGAGCGCCATGGGGCAGCGGCCGATATTCTGCCCGCCCATCCCCAGGACGGCCCCCGGGCGGACGAACCGGGCGACCGCTTCCGACGCGGCCATGACCTTGTCGGCGTGTCGTGTCCCGTGACCGGCCATCGCGGCCCCGCACCGGCGCCGGGCGAGTCCGCTCCCCGCCCGTGCTCCTCAACGGTACAAATCAGTTGGTATAATGTCAAATAAGAAAATGTTAAGAATCCATAAATAATCGTTATGCGATGAGGTGCGCGCCCGTGCCGATGGGAGCCGCAGGCCGTGGACGGAAGAAACCCCAGCGCGATCGGATGCCGCTCGCCCCGCTGCAGACGTTCCATCTCGCCGCCCGCCTCCAAAGCTTCAGCGCCGCCGCCCGCCAACTCGGCCTCAGCCAGCCCGCCGTGACGCAGCAGATCCGCCGGTTGGAGCGCAGCCTCGGCCTGCGGCTCTTCGACCGCGTCGGCCGACGGATCGCGGTGACGGACGCGGGGCAGGCGCTCGACACGTACGCGCTGCGGATCTTCGACCTCCTCGACGCCGCCCGTGGGGCGATGGACAACCTGGCGGGGCTGCGGACGGGCCACCTGGAGGTCGGGGCGAGCCGGACGGCGGGCGCCTACTACGTTTCCCACCTGCTCGACCGGTTCAAGCAGCGCTATCCGGGGGTGCGGGTCAGCCTCTCCATCGGCAACTCGGAGACGATCCTGGGCGAACTGATCGACTTCAGCCTGCACATCGGGCTCGTGGCCGGGCCGTGCGACAGCCCCCACCTCGCCTCACTCCCGCTGATCCGCGACCGCCTGCTCGTCGTCCTCCCACCCCACCACCGCCTCGGCCATCGGTCGGCGATTTCGGTGCGGGACCTGCGTGGAGAACCAATGATCATGCGCGAGCCCGGATCGGCAACCCGCCGTCTCATTGAACACGCCTTCCGGTCCAGGGGCTTGGAGGTGATCCCGGCGATGGAGCTGGAGAGCAACGAAGCCATCAAGAGCGCGATCGCCGACGACATCGGCGTCGGCATCCTCGTTCGCGCCGCGGTGGCGCAGGATCTGGAAACGGGACGGCTTGTGGCCCGGCCCCTGCAGGAGCCGCTGTACCTCGATTTTTCGCTCGTCTATCACCGCGACCGGACGGTCGCGCCGGTGGTGGCCGCGTTCCTGGCGCTGCTGCCGAGGAGTTCTCGACCGCCGCTGGCGCACGATCCCCACGCCGTCGTCCGGCCCGCCGGGGGGAGGGTTCGCGCCCGGGGCCATTGAACGACCGAGACGTCTCGCCCGCGGCACAGAAGGAGGACCGGCATGACCGAGCAGGCGCACGGCCGGCTGACCCTGGAGGTGCTCCGCCACCTCGTCGCCACCGGAGAGATCGACACGGTCGTGGCGGCGATGGTGGATATGCAGGGCCGGTTGGTGGGGAAGCGCGTCACCGGTCGGTTCTTCGCCGACGAGGTGGCGGGGGACGGCGCGCACGCTTGCAGCTACCTGCTCGCCGTCGACGTCGACATGGAACCCCACCCCGGCTACGCGCTGACCAGCTGGGCGACCGGGTACCACGATCTCTGGCTGCGCCCGGACCTCTCGACCCTGCGCCGCCTCCCGTGGCTCGAGCGCACGGCGCTCGTCCTCTGCGACGTCTGCGACGAGTCCGGCCGGCCGGTCCCGGAGTCGCCCCGTCAGATCCTTCAGGGCCAGGTGGAACGCGCGCGCGAACGCGGGTACGCGGCGATGGTCGCCTCCGAGCTGGAGTTCTACATCTTCCGCGACACCTACGAGCAGGCCCGGCGGAAGCACTATCACGATCTCGACCCGTACGGGCAGTACATCGAGGACTACCACATCCTCCAGGGCACCAAAGAGGAATGGCTGGTACGCCAGATCCGGAACGGCCTCGAGGGCGCCGGCGTCCCGGTCGAGTACAGCAAGGGCGAGTGGGGCCCCGGGCAGCACGAGATCAACCTCCGCTACACGACCCCCGTGGAGATGGCCGATCGCCACACGATCTACAAGCACGCCGCCAAGGAAATCGCCGCGCTGAACCAAGTCTCGGTCACGTTCATGGCCAAGTGGCGCGCCGATCTCGCGGGGTCCTCGTTTCACCTCCACAGCAGCCTGTGGGACCGGGACGGCCAGCGTCCGCTGTTCTTCGAACAAGGGGCGACGCCGCTCGGGATGTCACCGACGTTCCGCCGCTACCTGGGAGGGCAGCTGGCGGGAGCCCGCCAGCTCGCGTATCTCTTCGCCCCCTACGTCAACTCGTACAAACGCTACGTGGCGGGGACGTTCGCTCCGATCATGGTGGTGTGGAGCCACGACAACCGAACCTGCGGGTTCCGCGTGGTGGGGGAAGGCAGGAGCCTGCGCGTGGAGAATCGCATCCCCGGCGCCGACGCGAATCCGTACCTCGCATTCGCCGCGACGATCGCCGCCGGCCTCTGGGGGATCGAGCGGAATGTGGAGCCCCCGGCGATGTTCAGGGGGGATGCGTACAAGGCCGAGGACGCGCCCCGGGTCCCGGGGACGCTGCGCGAGGCGGTCGGCGAATTTGAGCGCAGCGAGATTGCGCGATGGGCGTTTGGAGACCGCGTCGTCGAGCACTACCTGCACACCGCCCGGCTGGAGCAGCAGGTGTTCGATCGCGCGGTCACCTGTTGGGAACTGCACCGCAACTTCGAGCGCACCTAGCGCCTCGGTTTGCCGGGCGCGGGCGGCGGGCCGCTCGCGCCGCGGGGGATCCTCCGCCACACGCCTGAGATGCTGCCCTAGGAGGCCGCGATGAGACTCCGAGACAAAGTCGTGCTGATCACGGGGGGGGCGAGCGGTATGGGCCGCCTGGCTGCGCTGACTTTTGCGCGGGAGGGGGCCCGGGTCGCCGCGGTCGATGTCTCCGCGGAGGCCGGCAGGGACGTGACGACCGAGATCGCCCGGGGAGGCGGAGAGGCACACTTCATTCAAGCGGACGTCGGCCGGGAGCAGCAGGTCCGCGCCGCCGTGCGCGAAACGGTGGATCGGTTCGGCCGCCTCAACGTCCTGTACAACAACGCCGGGATCTTCCCGGAAAAGGACGGGTCGGTCGTCGACATCGACGAAGCGGTGTGGGACCAGGTGATGACGGTGAACCTCAAGGGGATCTATCTCTGTTGCAAGCACGGGATCCCCGAACTCATCCGCGCCGGGGGCGGGGCGATCATCAACGTCGCCTCGTTCGTCGCGCTCGTGGGGTGCACGGTCCCCCAGGACGCCTACACCGCGAGCAAAGGGGGAGTGATCGCCCTCACCAAGTCCCTGGCCGTGCAGTTCGGGCCCAAGGGCATCCGCGCCAACGCGATCGCCCCCGGCCCGATCGAAACGCCGCTGCTGATGTCGTGGCTCCTCAACAACCCGGCGGCGAAGAAACTGCGGCTGGACCGGATTCCGATGGGCCGGTTTGGTCGGCCGGAAGACATCGTGCAGATGGCCCTGTACCTGGCGTCCGACGAGTCCACCTGGGTGAACGGCAGCGTGATGGTCGTCGACGGCGGAATCACCTCCAATTACTTTTGAGTGGCTCCGCTCGATGCCCGCGATCCGGGGGGGTGCCCGTCCCGGGAGGCCGGCGTCGGCGTCCTATTCGGTGTCGAATGCGGCCGCTCGCCGCACCCGAGCACACACTGCCTGAGGGAGGGATGATGCGCGCACGAACCGCGTCACGCGGCGACACCGCAGCCATCGCCGCGATCTACAACGAAGGGATCGAGGACCGCGTCGCGACCTTCGAGACCCGCATCCGATCCGCGGAGGACATCGGCGCCTGGTTCGACGGAGTCCATCCCATCGTCGTCGTCGAGCAGGACGACCGGGTCATCGCGTTCGCGTCGACGTCCAGCTACCGGCCGCGGGAGTGCTACGGCGGCATCGCCGAATTCTCCGTGTACGTGGCTCGAGCGGGCCGAGGCCGCGGGGCGGGCCGGCTGGCGATGCAGGCGCTGATCGACGAGGCGGAGCGGGCCGGGTTTTGGAAGCTGGTCTCTCGGGTGTTCACGGAGAATCTCCCCAGCCTGCGGCTCCTCCGCTCGTTGGGGTTTCGAGAGGTGGGCACCTACCAGAAGCACGCCCGCCTGGATGGCGTCTGGCGGGATGTGGTGATCGTGGAACGGCTGATCCCGAAGAACCTGGTCTAGCTGGCGGCCCGCTATTCCGCGGCGGGCACCGGCTCGTCGGGGCGTTCGCCGCGGCGGAGCAGCAGCACCAGGGGCAGGCAGCAGAGGAAAAGGATGGCGATCATCGCAAAGGCATAATTGAACGCGACGACAGCGGCCTGGTGGGCAATCGCCTGCGCGAGCACGGCCAGCGCCTGGAGATGGGCCCGCCCCTGGTCGATCCCCTGCCCGGCAAACCCACCCTGAAACGTCTGCCACCACCGCATGAACGTAGGGTTGGACGTGGAGGCGTACCGGACGAGGTTTGCGCTGGCCGTCGTCGTCTTGTGGTCCACGAGGGTGACGACAACCGCGGTGCCGAGGCTGCCGCCGAGCTGCCGGACGAGATTGTACAACCCGGTTGCCGCCTGCATCTGGTGCCGGGGGATGGTGGAGAGGGCGGTCGTCGAGATCGAGACGAAGATGAACGCGAAGGCCAGCCCCTGCCCGAGCTGCGGGATCAGGATCTGCACCGGCCCCGTGTCCAGCGTGAACCGCGCCATCAGGAACGTGGACGCCGCCGCCAGCAACAACCCGATCGGCGCCATGATGTAGACGCCAAGCCGGTTATAGAGCGCACCGGCGATCGGCATCATGGCCACCATCACCAGGGACCGGGGCATCAGGGCCAGCCCCGACTGCGTCGCATCGTACCCCAGTAGATTCTGCAGGAAGAGGGGCAGCAGGATTAACCCGCCGAACAGCGCCACCCCCAACACCCCGATGATCAGCGTCCCGGCGGCAAACGAGGTATCCTTGAGGATCCGCAGGTTGACCACGGGGGCGGGGATCATCAGCTCCCACACGATGAACGCCGCGAGCGTCACCGCCGCCGCCGTCGCCAGGCCGAGGATGAATGGACTGCCGAACCACCCGTCGCGTTCACCCTGCTCCAGCATCGTCAGAAGCGTGGTCAGCCCGACGACCAGCAGGCCGATCCCCACAGCGTCGACCTTCTGCAGCCCCCGGGCCCGCATATAGGAAGGATCGACGATAAACTGCGAGACCATGAACAGGGAGAGCGCCCCCACCGGCAGATTGACGAAGAAGATCCACGGCCAGGAGTAGTTGTCGACCAGGTACCCCCCCAGCGTCGGCCCCAGCGCCGGGCCCAGCAGCACGACCATGCCGAAAAACCCCATCGCCTGCGCCTGCTCCCGAAGGGGGAAGGTCTCGCGCATGATCGCCTGCGCCACCGGCTGCAGGGCTCCGCCGCCCAACCCCTGGAGCACGCGGAAGGCGATGAGCTGCCCGAGGGTACGGGAGAACCCGCACAGCGCCGACGCGCCGGTGAAGATGATCACCGAGAACATGTACATCCGCTTCCGACCGACCACGGAGGAGAGCCACGCCGTGAGCGGCATCACGAGCGCCACGGTGATGAGGTAGGACGTGGTGACCCAGGTGACGTCCTGGATCGTCGCCCCAAACGTCGCCTGCATGTGGATGAGGGCGATGTTCACGACGCTGGTGTCGATCGTGGCCATGATCGAGCCGAGCAGGATCGATGAGGTGACGAGCCATTTGTTGGTGCCGCGGGCGCCCTCGGCCCCGATCCCGGGAGAGGCCGCGCCGGCCCGGACGGCCACCCTTAGCGCGCCCCCGGCCGAGTATCGATCGAAACCTCGCAGGACAGGCCGATCTGCAGTGGGGGATCGTCTTTCCCAAGCCGCAGGGCGACCCGCACCGGCACGAGTTGAACCACCTTCACGAAGTTGCCGGTGGCATTGTCCGGCGGGAGCAGCGCGGTCGTCGATCCGGTCGTGGACCCGATGCTCTCGACGGTGCCGCGGAAGGTTCGACGGCGAAAGGCGTCGATGGTGATCCGGACCGGCTCCCCGACGCGGACGGCGCCGAGTTGGGTCTCCTTGACGTTGGCGACGACCCAAAGGTGATGCGCTAGGGTCAATGACAGCAGCGGCTGGTTCGGCTGGATCACCTGGCCGATCTCCACCGTCCGGTTCGTCACCCACCCGTCCTCCGGCGCACGGATCTTGGTGCGGCCCACGTTCACCTCGGCCGCCTCGACGGCCGCGGCGGCGCTGGCCACGTTGGCCTCCGCGACGGCGAGTTCCCGCGCCTTCTGCTGGACGAGCGCCCCGCCGGCGGCGGCCTGCTCCACCTGGGCCTGGGCCTGTGAGATCTGTCCCCGCTGCACCTCCACGTTCTGGCGGGCGACGGCGACCTGTTCCTGGGATGCTTCGGCGGACACCAGGGCGTCGCGGGCCTGACGCAGGCCGTCCAGCGCGGCCTGATAGCGCGCCTTGGAGGATTCGAAGGTCGCCGTATCGATGTCTACCTGCTGCGCGGAGATCGCGCCCTGGGCGAGCAGCGTCCGGTCTCGGTTCGCCGTTCTGCCGGCGGTGTCGAGATCGGACTTTGCGGCCTGGACGTTCGCCTGCGCCGTCGTCACCTGCGCTCGAGCCTGAGCGATCTGCGCGGGGCTCGTCTGCCCGCTCATCCGCAGTTGAGCCTGAGCCTGCGGCAGATGCGGGGTCGTGGCCTGCAGGGCGGCCCGGGCCGCGAGGACCGCCGTGCGAAACTGCTCCCCCTGCGCGGCCAGCGCCGCCCGCATCGCCTCGACCTGGGCGCGAGCCGCGGCCAGCTGTGCCTTCGCCCCGGCCAGCGCGAGATTGTCGTCGGTTGGATCGAGCTCGACGAGCACGGCGCCCGCCTTCACGGCCGCGTTCTCCTGCACGTCCACGGCGACGACGATCCCCGAAATTCGCGCGCTGATCGGTGCGATGTCGCCGCCGGTCTGGGCGTTATCGGTCTTGACCAGCCCGGCGTTCGTCCGCCAATAGGCGACGCCCGCGCCGATCAGCACCAGCGCCACCACCGCGAGCCCGATGAACACGATGCGCTGTGTTCGCCACCGAGGCCGGAGGGATTCCAACCCGGCATCCACCATCGTGGTCTTAGCGGCGGTTCCGTCCGCACCGGCGCCGTCCCGCGCCGCGGGCCGAGCGATGGGCTGCTCCGTCCCGGGGCGCGCGCCGCGGCCGATCTCCTTGGTCTGTGCCTCCACCGGCTCGTCAGCCATTGTGGGCTCCCGCCTGCGGGAGCCCGGTCGCCCCGGCCGATGCCGTCTCGTCCGCTGCCCCCAGCTCGGCCCGGCGCCCGCGGACGCGGCTCAACCGCTCCAGCTGTTCCTCCCGCAGCTTGGCCAGCCGCACCATACGCTCGTCGATGATCCGAATCTGCGATTGAATGAGGCCGAAGGCCTGGTCCAGCAGCGCGAGGCGCGTATTGGGATCCGAGGTCCCGAAGTACGCCTCCCGGACCTCCGCCAGCATGGAATCCACGTGCAGTGTCTGCTTGACCTCCGCGAGGGAGAAGCCGAGCAGCGTCTGCAGCTCGTTGATCCGCATGAGGAGCGCGATGTCCCCCTCCGTGAACAGGCGGAAGCCCCCGGCGGTCCTCCCCGAGGGGTGAAGGAGTCCGAACTCCTCGTAGTACCGGATGGCCCGGGGGGTGAGCCCGGTGCGCCGGACCACCTCCTCCATCCGGCACTGCACCCCGGAGTCGGCCGGGGATCCGTCCTGAACGGGTTTGTTCATCTCAGTTCATCAGGCACCAAGCACGATGTCCCGCCTCCGCGCGCCCACGCCTACCCGGCCGCCATCGGATCATATCGAACTCTTACGTTAATGTCAATTTATGAGTGGTGGGGCCAGGAAGCCTCTGGGGAAACGGTGACGGAGGTGGGCTATTTGATGCCGAAAGCGACAAGCGAGGTGCCGGAGCCCAGGTAGACCCGGCCGTCGACGACCGCGGGGGTGATAAACCGGTGGGGCTGGCCGATCGCGTCAGAGTCTCCGGACCGGTACACGACGTCCCCGATGCGGGCATCCAGCGCGTAAAGAACGCGGGCCCGCGCGTCGACCACCCAGACGAGGCCGCCGTCGGGACCGGGTCCCGAGACCGACGGCGCCCCGGAATCCTGCATCGACGGGCTGCACCACGCAACATTGAACGTCGAGCCTCGGCTCCCCTGGGCGACCCCGAGGCGAAGCGCCACCACCCCGCCGCTGCCCTGACATCCCGCGGGCTGACTTCCGTGCCCGGGGACGAAGATGAATCGACCGGCACCCCCGCCGTCCCAGTACGCGGCCGCGGAGAACACTTTGGGTTCGCCGCCGCGACAAGTTCCGAACACGCACTGGCTGTAGACTCCCTCGCCGTGGATGCCGTCTCCGCGGCTCACCCCGCCCATGTTGACCCGATTGATCAGGTACGCCACCCCCTGCTTCCCCGCCGCAAAGAGGAGTTCGGGCGTCGCGGATCCTGGCTCTTCCGGCAGCACGAGCGGGGTGCTCGACCCGAGGTCGGTGTCCGAATCATTCAGGCTCACGAAGTTACTGGGGGTGAAGAAATCGGGCGCGCGACCTGAGAATCCGAGGCTCGGCGCTGTGGTGAGGCGCACGACGCTGTTGCCCAGATCAACCGGACCCCCCGAGTCGCTGTTCCCGGTGGAGGCGTAGAGGCGACCCGCCGCGTCCGCCGCCAGCCCCGCCGTCGCCCAGATCCCTCCCTCCCGATGCGAGGGGGTGGCAAAAGCCTGCTGGCGCTGCGGCCGGGCGACCGGCAGTCCCACGACCCAGCCGTGGTAGACGCCGCAGTCCCCGAAGTATCCTCCGAAGGGGACGTAAATGGTCCCCGCCAGCAGCGTCAGCGCTCCGCGCTGCTGCTGCGGTTCGGGGTCGAACCGCAACCCGGACGCCGCGGGAGGCGCGATCGCCACCGCCCACCCCGCGCGCATCGCGCCGCTGGCCAGGTCCAGCGCCGCGACCTTGTACACCTTGGTCGCCCCCCGATCGGGGGTGGTAAGCCCCGCGACGTAGAGGGTCGACGCGGCGCGGTCGATGACCGGGGTGCCGGTGATGCCCACGGGATCGATGTTCCCGCAGGGCAGGCTCGCCCGCGCTACCGGTGCCCCCAGGGAGACCGGGCCCCACGCTGGGCTCCCGTCGGCGGCGTTGAACGCGTAGATCAGATCGTGTTCGGTGACCACGTACACGATCGTGCGTGACGTCCCGCGCACATTCACGTTGTGCACGACGAGCGGCTCCGCGTAAATTTCGCCGGCAACCGTCGCCGCCCACAGCCGGCCGAAACCGCCGGCGCGAACGGACGCCGGCGTGAGGACGCGCTCCGCGGCGTTCCAACCGGTACGCGCCGCGTCGCCGTGGAACATCAGGAGGTCGACCCCGGGCGCCGGGGAGCCGTCGGTCGGGACCGCGGCGACAAGGGCGACGACGGCCGCAAGACAGATGAGGGTCACCGCGTTGGCGCAAGCTCGGGACACTGCGCGCACCTCCCAGGACGCTCGGGGTCGCGGCCCGCCGCGTCCGGTCGCGCCCATTGTAGCATCCGGCATGAACTCAAAGCCCGCCGAGCGGAGCATGAAGTTGGGGTAATATAGGGTATGGGCGACCCGGGGGCCGTGCTGGAACCATTTGGGTGAGCCCGACCGCTTGCCATTGGAGATGCGCTCGGGGGCCCGCGATACGGGTCCCCAGCCCGGCGCGTGAGCCGGGGCACGAGACGAATCGATGAAGGCCGGAGCCGGTGTGCGCGCGCGCCACCCGAGCCAGCTCGGCCCCACTGGAGGAACGCCCGGAATGGACGTCAGGGAGACCGCCCCCGCGCCTCCACACACACTGGTCGGGCCGCCCACCGCCCGTCGGTTCGTCCTCAGCCTGGTGCGTGCGGTTGAGAAGTTTTGGGAACACGGCGACCTTTTCGCGGCCGCCGCCATCAGCTTCTACGCGCTCTTCTCGCTCCTGCCGCTCGTGATGCTGTTCCTCGCCGGCCTCCAGCTGTTCTTCCCCTACCAGGCGGTCCAGCGGAACCTCGGGCGGCTGTTCGGCATGACGGCAAACGACGTGGTCCTCCAGACCATTAGGAGCGCCTACGCCCAGGAAGCGACGCTGGGCTGGGTGGGAGCGATCGCGCTGATCCTCGCCGCCGGCGGGGTGTTCACCGCACTTCAGGTCGCGCTGGACCGGGTCTGGGAGTGCCGGGGCCGGTTCTTCCACGCCCGGTACTTCATCGGGGTCTTTACGATGGCGGCCTCGCTGCTGATCTTCCTCGCGATGCTGATCGGCACGGTGTTCGTGTTCAGGCTGATCCGGACCACCGTCGTCGGGGAGTGGCTGGGGTGGCCGCGGGTACCCGGACGGGGCGCCGGGAACGCCCTGACCATCGCGACCGGGCTTGCACAGTTCGGGATCTTCTGGATCGGCTACCGGTTCCTGCCCAATGCCCCGGTCCGGTGGCGGGACGCGCTGCCGGGCGCGGCGATCGCCGCCATCCTGTGGCATGCGATGGCCTACGTGCTCGCCTGGTACCTGGGGACGATCGCCGACTACAGCACGCTTTACCACTCACTCAGCGTCATCATCGCCCTGCTGGTCTGGATCTACGGCTTGACCGGCAGCTTCATGCTCGGCGCGGAGATCGTGGCCCAGCACACGCGCTGGCCGCAGGGACGCGGCGGGTCGCTGTGGCAGCAGCCGCTGCCGCCGCCGGGGCAGGACCCGTCCGCCGGACGGTGAGTGGCCGGAGCGCGTTCGGCAGGGACCGCATCCGAACGCCGTGAATCCGTGCCAACGTGCCCGGCGACCCGTTACCCCGGGCCTCACGCCGGACGGTGGCCGCCGCCAGGGGGGCGATCGCGGACAGCCGCCGGCGGTGGCTCGGCATCATCCTCAACGCGGCGTCCGCGGTCGCCTATAGCACCTCCGGCTTCTTCACCCGTTTGCTCCATTTCGATGCCTGGCCCATCCTGTTCTGGCGAGGGCTCTTTGCGGGCGTCTTCATCGGCGGCATCATCGTCTGGCAGCAGCGCCGAAACGCGCCAGCGGCCTTCCGGGCCATCGGATGGCCCGGGGCGGCGGCGGCGTCCCTCTCCACCCTCGCCACGATCATGGTCATCAACGCGTTCCGCCGCACATCGGTCGCCGATGTGACGATCATCTCCGCGACGGCTCCGTTCATGACCGCTGCGCTCGGCTGGCTCTGGATCCGGGAGCGCGAGAGCTGGACGACCCTGCTGGCGGGCACCGTGGCCCTGGCGGGGGCGATCGCGATGGTCGGGGGCGCCGTGTCGGAGGGTCACCTCACCGGCGACCTGCTGGCCTTCGGGATGACCCTCTGCATGGCGGTCATGATGCTCATCATCCGCAAGCACCGAGCCCCCCCGATGCTGCCCGCCGCGTGTCTCTCGGCCTTTCTGTGTGCGCTCATCGTCTGGCCGGTGTCGAGCCCGGGCGCCGCGGGTCCGAGGGACATCGTCTCGCTCGCGCTCTTCGGAACCACGCAGTTTGGGCTCGGCCTGCTGTTGCTGACGCTTGGAGCCCGACTGGTCTCCGCGACCGAATCGGCGTTAATGGGCGCCCTGGAGGCGCCGCTCGGCCCCCTCTGGGTTTGGCTCGCCTTCGGGGAAACGCCATCGCTCACCACCTGGGTAGGCGGCACCGTCATCATGGGCGCGCTCGCCGCGCACATTCTCACCAGCAGCCGGCCGCGCACCGCCTGACCCGTCGCACCTCTCCAACGGGATGGTTCCGGTCCGGGGCGAGGTGTCGCGCGATCGGTACGATCCCGTCAGTGGCTCGCAGAACTGCGCCGCGTCCGTGGTCTGCGCCAGGCGGCGAGAGGGTGAAGATGCCGCCCCCGACCCCGTCGCAGGCGTGGGATGGTACGGAGATGCTCGTCCGGGCGCGCGAGGGGGATCGTCCCGCCGAGAATGCGATATAATAATGCCTGCAGAAAACAGCGTTCGTGTTTGCAGAGGACGGGAGGAGATCATGCGCATCGCGTTGGGACAGTTGGCCGCATCCGGGCGCAAGGAGGAAAACCTGGAGGCGGCACGGCAGGCGGTCCAGGCCGCTCGACGCGGAGGCGCCGACCTGTTGCTCCTGCCCGAAGTGTTCATGGCCTTCCTCACGCCCCGCTCGGACACCGTGCCGGCCGCCGTCGCGGAGCCGCTCGATGGTCCGTTCGTCTCGGCGCTGGCGGATGCGGCCCGTGCATCCCGGCTGCACATCGGGTGCGGCGTGTGGGAAACCGCCCCGGGGGAAGGCGTCCGCGCCTACAACACCGCCGTCCTGCTGGGGCCGGACGGGTCGCTGCTGCTCGCGTACCGAAAGACCCACATGTACGACGCATTTGCTTTTCGCGAGTCGGATCTGTCCGTGGCGGGCGACGCCGCACCCCGGACGGTTCGGACGCCGCTCGGCGTGCTCGGGATGCTCGTCTGCTACGAACTGCGGTTCCCCGAGCTCACGCGGATGCTGGCCCTCGATGGCGCCGAGGTGCTGTTGCTGCCCTCGGCGTGGATCGCCGGTCCGCGTAAAGAAGCGCACTGGACGACCCTCATCGGGGCCCGCGCGATCGAGAACACCATCTTTGTCGCCGCGGCCGATCAAGCGGGAGACGGGCGTGTGGGGTGCAGTGCCCTCGTCGATCCGATGGGCATCACGCTGGCCGGCGGCGGCGAAGCTCCCGGCCTGATCTTCGGGGACGTGGACCTCGGGCGGATCGGGCAGGTTCGACAGAAACTGCCGTCGCTGGGGCAGCGCCGAGAGGAGATCTACGCTCAGCGCGCTCCCGCCGAGCGCGCCGCCTCCCGGCGCTAGGAACCGCGCCGCCGCTGCCGGCTACGCGGGGGTCTTCACCGTGTGGTACACCGGCGTGAGCCAGTGCCGGTACTGCGGCACCCGGCCCTCCGCCACCGAGAAGTACGTCTCCTGCAGCCGCCGGGTGATCGGGCCCGGCTGTCCCTTCCCGATCGCGTAGCGGTCGATCGACCTGACCGGAGTGACCTCCCACCCGCTGCCGCAGAAGAACGCCTCGTCGGCAATGTAGAGTTCGGTCCGGTCGATCTCGCGCTCCACGACGTGGAGCCGGAGCGCGTCCCTGGCCAGCTCGAGCACCGTGGCTCGGGTGATCGACTCGAGAATGTTGGAGGTCACCGGGGCCGTGATCAGCGCGCCGTCGCGGATCATGAAGAAACAGGCCCCCGGCCCCTCGGACACCTTTCCCCGCTCGTTGAGCAGGATCGGCTGGCCGGAGTACCCGTTGGTGCGCGCCTCCATCACCGCCAGTCGCGCGTTGTGATAGTTCGCGCCTGCCTTGACCCGGGGCGGCACCGTCGTGTCCCCGATCCGGGTCCAGCTGCTGATGCAGGAATCGATCCCCTCGCTGATCCCCTGCGAGTGCGGGGCCAGGCGGGGCAGGATGAACCCCCCGATCGGCGCCTGCTCCGGCGGCCAGACATCGTCACCCTCCCCCACGTACAGCGTGAGCCGGAACCACACCGTTCCCTCGAAGGCGTTCGCCCGGATCACCTCGATCTGCGCGCGGGTGAGTTCCTCCTTCGTCCACGGAATCCCCATCCGCATGATCTTCGAGGAGTTCCACAGCCGGACCATGTGCTCGTCGTTGCGGAAGATGAACAGCTCGCGCTCGTCGGTGTTCCAGTAGGCGCGGACGCCCTCGAACACGTTGGCGCCGCGGAGCACCGTGGCGGTCGAGACGTGGACCTTCGCGTCGTCCCAGGGCACGACCGCGCCGTTGAACCAGACAAATTTTGGATGATTGGGGGCCATGGATCGCTCCTCTCGTCGTGGGGGTCTGGAACGATTCTATGGGTGCGCGCAGTTCCCGGTCAAGAGGGCGTCTCCAGTCGCTGCGCCGCCTCCAGGATCCCCGCCCACAGGTCGCCCACGCGGTCCAGCCGGCCGAACACCGTCGAGATCGTCCATCGCAGCGGGTCGAACCCCGCCCGCAGCTCTTCCCAGGTCACCGGGACGCTCACCGTCGCCTGCGGGACCGGTCGAAGGCTGTAGAGACTGGCGAGCGTCTTGCCGCGGACGTTTTGATTGTAGTCCACGAAAACTTTGCCGACCCGCTGAGGGACCGCCCACGCCGTCGTCAGCGCCTCCGGGTGCCGCTGCACGAGCCACGCCGCCAGCGTCTTCGCGAACGCATGGGTCTGCGCATAGGTGTACTGCCGGACGATCGGGACGAACACGTGCAGGCCGGTCTTGCCCGAGGTCTTGGCGAATCCGCGAAGCCCGAGCCCCTCCAACGCCTCACCGAGCCAGAGCGCACCCTGCCGCGCCGCCTCAAACCCGTTGCGTGTGTAGTCCGGGTCGAACTCCCCGTGGCGCCGGGTCGGACGGGTACCCTCGGGAAACAAGAATGGATCGAGATCGAACACCACAAAATCCGGGAAGTTGAGCGTGCTCCCCTCGATCGCCCCCTCCGATCCCGAGAAGACCCGCGTGGGGCGATCCCGACGGCGTCCCGCCACCGGCGCCGTGCGTGAGAACCACGCGTGCATCTCGATGCAGCCCATCTGTCCCAGCCAGAGGAGCGTGGCCGCGTCATCGCAGACGACCATGCGCACGTCCCGCTCTCCCTGGCCGGACCAGACGCGCTCCGTGCGCACGAATCCAGGCGCATCGTGGACATCCTTTTGGAAGAAGTCGTTGCCGTCGATCCCATCCGGCCAGCGGCGGAGGGTGAGCGGCCGATCCCGAAGGTGCGGCAGCAGGTAGGGGGCGATCTTCCGATAGTACGCGATCACGTCGCCCTTCGTGAGCTTGAGCGCGGGAAAAAAGACCTTGTCCAAGTTGGTGAACGCCGCCGCGGGATCCGGGGGATCGACCCCGCGGGCCGACCGGCGCGCCCCCCGCGTTCGCCGCGGCGGCCGCGCCGCCGCCGACCTCGGGGCCACGTGCGTGGCCCGCGCCCCTTGGCGCGCTTCGGCAGGAAGCGGTGTGGCCTCGCCCGCCTGAGGGGCTCCCGCGGCGCGGGGCAAAAGGACCGTCCGGGGCGGAACGTCATCCCGCATCCCGCGGAACACGGGAAACCGGAGGAAACCGTCGGGGGTCCGCTCGGCGAATTCGACCTCGACCACCACTTCCGGCCGGACCCACGTGGCCGGCTGCGGCGTGGCCGGCACCGGAGCGAACGGAGAGGCCTTGACGACGAGCGGCCCCAGCCGGGCCCGCAGCAACCGGAGGTTCGCATCCGACAGTCCGCCTCCAGTCTGACCGATGTGCACGAGCGCCCCCGTCGCCGGATCGTACTGCCCCAGGATCAACGCGCCAAACGTCCCCCGCCGGTGCCCCTTTCCCCGCGTCATGCCGCCCACGACCGCGTCCAAGGTCCGCCGCACTTTGATCTTCTGCCAGTCCCGACTCCGGGTCCCCGACCGGTACGGGCTGCCGGCCCGCTTGGCCATGATCCCCTCGAGCCCGTGCTGCTGCGCCGCCGCGAAGAGCGTCAGGCCCTCGCCGTCAACCGCGTCGCTGCGGAGCATCCCGGCGGGCAGCGCGATCGCCTCCAGCACGCCGCGGCGCTCCGAGAGCGGGCGCGCTCGCAGATCGCGCCCGCGCCAGTACAGGCAGTCGAACACCACGTAGATCACCGGCACCCGGTCCGCGGCCCGCTTCACGTCGGCCTCCGCGGTCAGGTGCAACCGCTGCTGCAGCCGCGCAAAGCTCGGCTTCCCGCGCTCGTCGGGGGCGATGATCTCGCCGTCGAACACCGCGTCGTAGGCGAGCGCGGCGAGCGAGTCGGCGACCTCCGGAAACTGGGCGTTGACCCGGTTGAGGGTGCGGCTGTAGAGCGAGACCTCCTGGGTCGACCCGCGGCGGCGGACGAAGCCCAGGGCCCGGGCGCCGTCCCACTTCAGCTCGAAGAACCAACCCGGACGGGTAAACGGACGGTCGGCCGTCTCCGCGAGCATCGGAGGAAACGGCTCCGGAAACGGGTCCACGGCGCCCTCGTCCCCGCCCGGGGCCTTCTGTCCCTCCGCTGCCGCATCCCGGGCCGGACCGGTCGCCGCCGTCCAGCGGGCATCCTGGTCGGCGCGGACGGCTTCGATGGGGCGACCGGTCTTGACCGACCGCGTCCCCGACGGCGTGTACCCGGCGACGGCAAAGGCATCCTTCCCCTTGAACAGCAGCCAGTCGCGCCCGTTGTTCCGCTTCGTGCGGACGAAGTGGAACTCGCCGCGCAGTTTCTCCCCGGCGAGGGTCAGGGTGAGCTTCCCCCGGCGAAACGCCTCCGCCGGATCGCCCTCGACACACGTGTACGTCCCGCGATCCCAGAGCATGACCGTCCCGGCGCCGTAGTTTCCCGGGGGGATCACCCCCTCAAACCCCCCGTACTCCAGCGGATGATCCTCCACCAGCACCGCGAGGCGCTTGTCGGCGGGATCGAGCGACGGCCCTTTGGGGACGGCCCACGACCGAAGGACCCCCTCCATCTCCAGACGCAGATCCCAGTGGACGCTGCGGGCGTGGTGCTCCTGCACGACAAACCTGGGCGGCCCGCCCGCGGCACCGACCGCGCCCTGCGGCTCCGGGGTCTGCGAGAACGTGCGCTTTCGGCGGTAGTCTTCGAGGCCCACGGGCTAATCGTACCAAAACCGGAGCGCGGGGCTAGGGGGGACCCGGGCTGACAAGGTTCATCAGGGCGCGCGCATAGGCGACCGCTTCGGGACCGGTCTCGTGGGTGAAGTAGCAAAAGATCGGGCGGAGCTCGGCGGCCGCGCGGAGGTGCTCGGCCCACCCCTCCAACTGCACCGGGGTGTACTGCATCCGGTGCAGCCGATAGTAACCGAACGACGCGGTGTGCACGAGCGGCTCGCAGGACGCTTCGTCCTCGGCGATGCAGAGCGCCACGCGGTGGCGCCGCAGCAGATCGTAGGTGGCATCGGCATGCCAGGTGGCGTGGCGGAACTCGATCGCCACGTACGGCAGAGGGCGAAGGGTGGCGAGGAAGCTCTCCAAGAGGGGCAGGTCTTGGCGGAACGAAGGGGGCAGCTGGAAGAGCACCGGGCCGAGGCGATCGCCGAGCTCGGTCACCCGCTCGCAGAGCCACCGCACGTCATCGTCCACGTCGCGAAGCCGCTTGACGTGCGTGATTCGCCGGTGCGCCTTGATCGCGAACCGGAAGGAGGCCGGCGTCTGCCCCCGCCAATCCTCGAGCATCTTGCTCGTCGGCATGCGGTAGAATGACACGTTGATTTCCACGCTGGGGAGGTGCTCGGCGTAAAAACCGAGCATACGCTCCTGCCGCAGGTCAGCGGGGTAGAACCCCCCCTTCCACTCGGCGAAGGCGAACCCCGAAGTCCCGGCGAGGATCCGCGGACCCGGGCCGGGGATCTCGGCGATCGAAGGGGGCGGCGTGCCCGCCTCGTGCGGGCTCACTCCGCACCCCGAAAGAGCGCCTCGTCACCGCGGCGCGCGACCCGAATCGACCCCCACGCCGTGACGCGCACGTCCGGGGGCAGACCGCGAAGGCGGACCGTCCCATCGGCGGCGTCCACCGCCAGCGTGAGGCCGGGCAGTGCCATCGCCGACCTCGGACGGCCGAAGGCGAGGAGCTCCGCCGGACCATTCGATGTGAGCTCGGCGGTGTGCTGCGCCGCCGGTCCCAACGGCAGCAGGCATCCTTCCCGCCCGTACACGGGCATCCGGTCGAGCGCCGCGATGCCGTCGATCACCCGCGGGCCCACCACCCGGCTCTGGTCGGCGAGATCGTACCATCCTCCGGCGGGCAGGTATACCCGCACCCGGCCCCCCGGGCGCAGCACGGGGGCGACCAGGAGCGCGGGACCGAGCAGGTACTGCTCCTCGAATGCCGCGGCAGCGGGGTCGTCGGGAAATGCCAACGGCATCGCGCGCATGACGGGCAGCCCGCTCAGGTGCGCCTCCGCGGCGCAGGCCTCGAGGTAGGGCAGCAAGCGGTAGCGCCACTCCAGCCACCACCGGACGATGCGCTCGGCCTCTTCGCCGTAGTGCCACGGCTCGCGCGGCGTCGTCCCGTGGAACCGCGTGTGCGAGCACATCGCCCCGGCCTGCGCCCAGCGGATGTAGAGCTCGGGGTCCGGCTGCGGGCCGAAGAACCCGCCGACGTCGTGGCTGTAGAAGGCTCCACCGCTCATCCCCCAGGAGAGCGCGCCGCGCACGCTCGCGGCCAGCCCTTCCCAATCGGCCTGCGGGTCCCCCCCCCACTGCACAGGGTACCGCTGGCTCCCCGTCCACCCCGATCGCCCCCACACCACCGCCCCCGCGGCGGCGTACCGCTGCGTCGCCTCGTAGACGCAGCGGTTGAAGAGCAGGGGATAGACGTTGTGGAGGCGGGCACCGCGATCGCCGTTGTACGCGCAGGCGTCCTCGGGAATCTGCTCCCCGAAGTCCGTCTTCATCACGTCCACGCCGGCCGCGAACAACGGCCGGTGCGCGTCGCGGTACCAGGCGTAGGCGCCGGGGTGGGTGAAGTCCACGATCCCGCTCGGGGGCAATGGCGTGAGCAGCGTCCCAAACGGTGCCGGATCCCACTCGTACACGTACGGTGCATCCCCCGCGGTGCGCAGCAGAAATCCCCGCGCGGCGAGCTCCGCGAAGAGCGGGCTCCGCACCGAGACGTACGGGTACTCCCACAGGCACAGCCGGAAGCCGAGCGCCTTGAGGTCCCGGATGAACCCTGCAGGATCGGGATACCGGTCGGGATCCCACTCGAACCCAAACCGGGTCTCCACCCGCAGCCAGGCCCGCCCGTCCAGGACGAGCACGTCGCACGGGACCCGCCGCGCTCGAAGCGTGCGCGCGACCTCGAGGGCCTCGTCGGCGGTGCGGTAATACGCGCGAGACATCCACGCCCCGAAGCTCCAGCGGGGTGGGAGGGCCGGGCGCCCGGTAAGGTGCGTGAACCGCTCCAACAGCCCGGCCGGGGTGCGCGCGGCAAAGAGGAAGAGGTCGAGGGTGGGCTCCTCCACCTGCAGGATGTAGCTGCGGTGTGACCATGCGGGGTAGCCGACCCCATGCACCACGCGGGACGTCGTGTGGGCGTAGACCCCCCACCCTCTCGGGCTCCAGGCGAACGGAACGTTCTTATAGGAAGCCTCCGCGTTCACACCCCAGGCATCCTCGTTCCACGAGACCACCCGCTGGCCCCGCCGGTTCAACGGACCGTACTTCTCCCCCAACCCGTACACGGCCTCGCCGCTCTCCAGGCCCAGGGCCAAGAGCCACCCCGTCGAGTCGCGCACCCCAACGGGAGGGATCCGGGGCCCGCCCCGGATGTGGCCGTCCCCCGTCGACTCCAGCACGACCTCGCCGTCCAGGAACATCCGGATCCGCAGCGGGCGTGGGGCGATCTCGAGCGCCATCGACCCGGCGTCGATGCGGTAGGCGCCGCCGAGTTCGGTGCAGGTGGCCGCCCCCGGATCGGGAGGGGAGGCGAGCAGGCCGTAATCGGGGCCGACCGGCCCGCCCGCACGCAGGCGGAGGACGCCGGGCGCGTACGCGGCGATGTCCAGGGGGCCCGCCTCCGTCGTAAAGCGCACGCGGTCCGATGCGGCGGCCTCGAGGCGGACGGTCTCCAGCCGGCGGAACTCCTGAAACGGCTCGTACAGCATATCAGCCTCTGCCGCGCGCCGCGGTCACCCGCCCGACCCCAACAGCCGGACGACTTCTTCGCGGCGCGGCACCTCGGCGAGCGCGCACCGCTGCGCGGCGGCCGCGGATGCGAAGGTGAGCGCCGAGGCTTCGTCCATGCCCTCGCCCAGCCCGAGCGCGAACGCTCCGTGAAACACATCGCCCGCCCCGGTGGTATCCCGCGCCGATACCGCGAACGCCGGCACGCGGCCGCCCCGATGGGCCGCCCCCTCTTCCCCCAGCGTGACGGCTCCCCAGGCGTGGAGGTCGGCCAGTCGCCCCAACACCGCGTCCACGCCGCCGCTGACCTCGGCGAGCTCGCGGTCGGCGATCACGTGGGTCGCCCGCTCCGCCAAGCCCCAGGCGTCCGATGTCTCCCGGTCCAAGTCCAGCACGACCGGGAGCCGGCGCCGGCGCGCCGCCTCGGCGAGGCGGAGGGCGCCCTCGGGCCAGCGGGCGTCGATCATGACCGCCTGCGCCCCCTCGAGGACCTCGAGCGGCAGCCAGCCGGCATCGTCTGAGAATCCCCCGCCTGGATAGGGAAAGATGTGCCGCTCGCCGCCCGGACCGATCAACACTCCGCTCACCGGAGTGCGGGCCCCCGCGAGCACGCGGAGCCCGCGGGTGTCGACCCCCTCGGCGTCCAGCGCAGAGGCGACCCGCCGCCCGGCGTCATCGTCGCCGCATCGCCCGAGGAACACCGCCCGGCCGAGGAGGCGGGCCACGGCAACCGCGGCAACCGCAGCGGACCCCCCAAGCGCCTCCCGGAAGACGCTGACGGGAGTCCTGGCGTGCATCGGGGGAAAGCGATCCACCCAGAATCGGTAGTCCAGGCAGGCGTACCCGAGCGCGACTACGAGGGCCACTGCGCTCCCCTCGCCTCTGGAGCCAGGGGAAGCACCTGATACCCCAACCAATCGGAGAGTTCGAGCAGGGCTTCCTCGGCCTCCCCCATCCCCCACACAAAGTGGTGGGGGAGACGGTGGTTCAGGGCACTCGCCAGGAATCCGTGAGGAGACGTCGGCTCACCGCCCCACCTCAGGTCTCCCACCCACCCGGAGACGCCGTCGAACCCGCCGGGGCGGGCGCGAATTGTTCCGGCGAAGACGGCCGCCCGCTTCTCCTCGAGGAACCGGAGGCCGCTGACCGGCCCCGGCCTGAGGCGCATGTGGCGCACCGCGGGCAGTCCCCGGTTGAAGTGCATCTCGAGCCGGGTTTGGCTGGCCGCCCACGCCCGGGGCGCGTTGCCGCAGTGCCAGAACATCAGGCCGTCGCCGTCGACGTGCGACAAATCGAGCATCGCCGCGGGGCCACCGGTCACCGCGGCGACCGCCAGCATCGCCGCCAGCCCCCCGACGTCTCCCTCGCAGGCCAGGGGGTGACCCCGGTCCCCCAGCCAGGCAAAGGGCGCGCACGCCATCGTCCCCGCCGCCTCGGGCAGTTCGGGCCAGCAGCGCAGCGCGATCCCATCGTACCCCCGGCCCATCTCCTCGAGCGCGAGCGACAGTCGAATCGTCGGGTGAAGGGCCTCCGCGGGCACCGCCGAGGGCTCGGCGAGCTCGGCGAGGCGCGCGCTTACCGCTCCCTCTGGAATCCTCTCCAGGGCGGCAAAGACCGCCTCGAGCGGAGCCCGGTCGATCCGCACGTCCAGGTCGGGGACCCCCTCGAACCGGTAGAACCCCGGCGCCGTTCCGCCCACCCAGAGCAGCCGCCCGTGTCTGAGCGCGCCCCACCCCCGCGCGGCGCGCACCATCAGGTCGATCCGACGGTGCAGGCTCGGGTCCTCCGGTCGGCCGTAGAGCCACAAAAGCGGCGCCCGGCGTCCGACGCGCAGGCTCATGCTGAGCATCAGCCCGCAGAGCGCGTTTTGGGGGAGCGGGCCCGTGGCGGACACTTCGGGCAGGGCCCACAGGCCGACCGGCACCGGCAGTTCGAGGAAGGGTGCTACGACGTCCCCCGTCGCGAACGTGACGTGGAGGACGAGCAGGGCATCGACCTCGGCCGCCTGGGCCTCGGCCGCTCTGGCGCGGGCCCCCTCGGCGTCGGACACCGGCTGCGCCGCGTACGCAAGGTCGACCTCGAGGCGAACGGCCAGTTCGGCAAGCGCACGCTGGCTCGCTTCCCACAATCCCATCTGCGCGCCCCGGAACAGGGGACGGACGATCGGCACGAATCCCAGACGGAGCATCGGCGCCTCCCCGGGTCTAGCCTTTTACGGCTCCGGCGGTGAGCCCGCGGATCACCAACCGCTGCCCCGCCAGAATCACGGTGACGATCGGGACGGTAGCGAGGAGCACGGCCGCGGAGATGACCCCCCAGGGAAAGGCGAATTCGCCCCGAAAGAGCGAGATCCCCACCGTGATCGTGCGCATATCGGTGCTGCTGGTGAGGGTCAGCGCCACGAGAAACTCGTTCCAGGTGTTCACGAAGACGATGATCCCGGCGGTGACCACCCCCGGGGCGGCCAGCGGCGCGATGATCCGCCAAAGCGCCCCCACCCGGCTGCAGCCGTCGATCGAGGCCGCCTCCTCAAGGTCTCGGGGGATCTCCCGGAAGAACGCGGTGAGGATGAAGATGGCAACGGGGAGCGACCAGGTGATGTAGGGCCCGATCAGACCCCCGTAGGTGTTCAGCAGGCCCAGCCCGCGCACGAGGACATACAGCGGGACGATCACCGTGATCAGGGGAATCATGGCCACCGCCAGGATCGACAGCAGCAGGACCCGGCTGCCGGGAAAGCGGAGGCGGGCGAAGGCATACGACGCGAAGGTGGCCAGGAACAGGCAGAGCACGGTCGAGGACAGGGAGACGATGCAGCTGTTCAGCAGGAACCGGCCGAACGGGTTTCCGCTGAAAACGTGGACGTAGTTGGCCAACGTCGGCCGGTGGGGAAGGTAGGTCACCGGGAACTGGTACAGCTCCCGCTCGGTCTTGAGCGAGGTGAGGAGGGTCCAGACGTACGGGCCCAGCGAGAAGGCCACCACCAGGGCGACCAGGATCGTCAGCCCCGCGCCCGCGAGCCTCCGCCGCCCCGCCATATCAGTCCCGCGGTGCCAGCGCCCGCGAGTAGATCCCGGCACACCCCAGGGCCAGCAGGAGGAGGATCACCGACAGCGCGGCGCCGTAGCCGAAGTTGAGGAATTGGAAGGTGTTCTCGTAGATGTAGAACGCAAAGGTTTCGGTCGCGCTGCCGGGTCCGCCCCCGGTCATCGGAAAGATGATGTCGAATGCCTGGAGCGCGCCGAGGGTCCGGAGCACCAGCGAGACCATCACCGCACCCCGGAGCAGCGGCAGGGTCACGGTGAAGAACGCCCGGATCGGCGAGGCCCCGTCCAGGCTCGAGGCCTCGTACAACTCGTCGGGGATGCCCTGCAGCCCGGCGAGGAGGATCAGCGCCATGTACGACGCCGCCCCCCACGACGCGGCCGTGGCGACCGCGACGAAGGCGAGGGACGGGACCCCCAGCCAGATGATCGGGCGGGCGATCAGCCCAGCGCGGCGCAGCAGATCGTTGATCACCCCGGCGGAATCGTTGAACAACCACCGCCACACCTGGCCGGCGAGGGCCGGGGCCAGCGTCCAGGGCAGCAGCGTCGCCGCCCGCACGAACCCCTTGGCGCGCACGGTGCGGTTGACGACGAGCGCGATCCCCAGTCCGAGCGCGAACTGGGCGGCGACCGTGACCGCGACGTACGCCAGCGTGACGCGGATGGCGTGCCAAGCATCCGGATCCTGTGCGGCCCGGGCAAAGTTCCCAAGGCCCACGAACGGGAACCCGGCCTGCGGCTGATCGAGCCGGAGCCGGTGCAGGCTCGTCCAGAAGGCATCGATGATCGGGTAGAAGGCGAAGATCCCCAAGAACAGCAGGCACGGGAGCAGCAGCACCACCGCCAGCTCGGTCTCGGTGAGCTGGCCGGTCCGCCACCGGCCCATCACCCACGCGGCGCCCCCCGCCCGGGCACCGGCAGGCCCTCCCCCGAGCCGCTCCGCCACCCTATTGGGTCAGGAGCGAACGCAGCTCGCGGGCCATCTGCCGGATCGCGTCGTCGCCGGACGTCTGACTGGTCAGCGCGGCCTGCAGGTTCGACTGGATGATCGCGGACATCCGCGGGTAGTCGGGGATCCGCGGGCGGGGACTCGCCCCCAGGACGGCCCGGAGCATATCCAAGGACTGCGGGGCGTGCGCTTTCACCTCCGGGTCGCGAAACGTGTCCGTGCGGGTCGGGACGGTGCTGAGCTGCAGCGCCATACTCTTCTCGGCGATCCCGCCGGTCATGAACTCGACGAAGCGCCAGGCGGCCTCTTTGTTGCGGGAGAAGTTGCTGATCGCGAGCTGCCATCCCCCCAGGGTCGAGGCGCTGCGGCCGGCGGGGCCCTTGGGCAGCGGCGCGATGCCGACGAGCCCCGCGACCTTTGACCCGCTGCTCTGGAACAGGTCGTAGGCATAGGTCCAATTCCGGAGGAAGACCGCCCGGCCGTCCTGAAATGCGACCCGCGTGTCGTCGGTGGTCATCGTGGCCACCCCGGGCGGCGTGACGTGGTCCTTGCGCACCAGATCGAGGATGAAGTTCATCGCCGCGGAGCCCCTCGCGCTGTCCACGACCACCTTCCCGGTGGGATCCAGCACGTCCCCGCCGTGACTCCAGAGGACCTCGAAAAAGAAATCCGCCAAGGCCTCGATCTTCGCGCCCTGAAAGAGGAAGCCCGCCAGCTGCGGGTTGTGCTCGCCCGCGGTGACTTTTTGCGCGGTGGCGACCATCTCGTCCCACGACGCCGGGATCTTCGCCCCGTACTTGGCCAGAAGATCCTTCCGATAGTAGAGGAGGCCGGCGTCGGTGTACCACGGCACGCCGTAGATTTTCCCTCCGATGGTGTTGGCGCGGATCGCCCCCGGGAGAAACCCCTCGCGCGCCGCCGACGTGAACCACCGGTCCAGGGGCGCAAGCCAGCCGGCCGCCACCATCGGCGCGGGCCAGATGACGTCGATTGAGATCACGTCCACCGATGGGTCTTTCGCCGCGAACAGCGTCACGTACCGGTTGTACTGCTCGCCCGAAGTCCCGGGCAGCACCTGCAGCTCGACCTTGATGCCAGGGTTCTGGCGCTCAAACTCGGCCACCAGGGCGCGGTACACGTCCGACACGGCGGGGCCGCCCGTGGCCAGGGTGGACCAGGTGATGGTCACCGGACCCTGCGCCTGGACGGGGATCACCGCCATCAGCATGGCCGCGGTCGCCAAGGCCGCCAGTATGCGTGCGCTCATCGTTGGCCCCCTTCTGTTCCGACGTTCCCCTCCCTATTCGACGGCACGCCGCGGTCCCCCCGGCCGCCCACGGTGAAGCCGCTTCGGTCGGCGGCGGGTCGGGCCGGCGATCGCGGAGGGAAGGCAGGGTCGGCACTCCCTCCGGGTCAACGATCCCCACGGCTCCCTACCCTTCGAACCGGAGCAGCAGCCCGCGCTCCCGCGCCACGTGCAGCACGAAGGCAAACACCGCCCCCGCCGCGACGAGCAGGACGGCGTTCTCGCCGAGCGCCCACGCCGCCCGGGCCCAACTGATCCCGCCGCCGCTCAGCACCACCCGCATTCCCTCGAAGGCGTGGGTGGTCGGCAGGACCAGGGCGATGGGCCGGAGGAGGGCGGGCAGAACGGCCACGGGATAGAACACCGCCGAGAACGGCTGAAAGAGAAAGGGAATGGCCCAGGCGAGCGTCTCGGCCCCCTGACCGAACCGCAGGATCATCGCGGTGGTAATGACGCCAATGCCCCAGGCGGAAAGGAGGAGGTTGAGCACAAACGGGATCAGCGCCAGGCCGTACTGGAAGATGTTGAAGGTGTACAGGACGAGGGCAAGGACGGAGAGGAGCAGCCCCGTGACGATCACCTTCATCACCCCGAGCAGCAGCATCGCCAAGATGAACTCCAGCGTGCTGATCGGGCTGACGAACACGTTGATCAGATTTCTCGTCCAGATGTCTTCCAGGAAGGAGACCGAGATCGCCTGCTGCGCGCGGAAGAAGATGTCCCAAAGGATCATCCCGCCGAGCAGGAAGGCGATGGCGAGCGCCCCGCCGCCGCGCAGCCGGCCGATGTAGAGGCTGACGAATCCCCAGACCAGCAGATCCATCACCGGCCAGTAGACGATTTCCAGCATGCGGATCATACTGCGCCGGTAGAGGTACAGCTGCCGAAGGAGCAGGGCGGCGACGCGCTCGGCGCTCAGCCCGCTCACGGCGCCACGCCGCCTCGGGCCACGTCCAGAAACATCTCCTCCAGGGTGGTCCGGGCGAACCGCCGCAGCACCTCCCCCGGCGGACCGTCCGCGATCAACCGCCCGCGGTTGAGAAACAGGATCCGATCGCTCAGCCGCTCCACCTCCTGCATGTTGTGCGAGGTGTAGAATAGCGTCATCCGGCGCTCGGCGCAGATCCGGCGCAGGCTGTCCCGGACGCGTTCGGCGCTGTCGGGATCGAGGCTGGCCGTCGGCTCATCGAGGAAGAGGACCTCGGGGTCGTTGAGCAGCGCCTTCACGAGTCCCAGGCGCGTTCCCTCGCCCGAGGAGAGGCGCCCCGTGGCGCGCGCGCGCATTTCGGCGAGCCCGAACCGATCGAGCAGCCCCTCGATTCGCCGGCGGGCGTCGCGCACCCCGTACAATCGCGCGAACACCGTGAGGTTCTCGCTCACCGTCAGGTTCCCCGGAAGCGCGACGTAGGGCGACGTGAAGTTGACGCGCGCGAGAATCCGCCGCCGCTCCTGCGGCATCGGCAGCCCCAACACCTGCACCTGACCCGAGGTGGGCAGCAGGAGGCCGAGCAGCATCGCAAGCGTCGTCGTCTTCCCCGCCCCGTTGGGACCCAGGAACCCCACGATCTCGCCGGGGTCGACGCGGAACGAAAGATCTTCGACAACACCGACCGACGCGTACCGCTTCGTGAGATGCCGGACTGCGATCGCCGCGGCGGCGGAAGATCCGCGTGACTCCAGCATGGCGCCATTATACACTCTTGGCTGGAGCGGACTTCTTCACCGAATCATCGGGCAGGGACGGTGGCTCGTGGTTCACCCACTCGCGCTGGACGCGGCTCTCGCCATGGACGACGTCACCGGGATCACCGCCGCGGCCCGGGCGGCGGAGGACGCGGGGTTCGCCGCGCTGTGGACCAACGAGACGAAGCACAACCCGTTCCTCCAGCTGACCCTGGCGGCCAGCGCGACCACGCGTCCGCTGCTGGGCACCGGCGTCGCCATCGCGTTTGCCCGCAGCCCCACGGTGACGGCGCACCTCGCCTGGGACCTGGCCGCGCTCTCCGGGGGTCGCTTCATCCTCGGCCTGGGCACACAGGTCCGGGCGCATATCCAGCGGCGGTTCGGTGAGCCGTGGGATCCCCCGGTGCCGAAGCTCCGGGAGTATCTGGAGGCGGTGCGGGCGGTCTGGCGCTCGTGGCAGGACCAGGTCCCGCTGCGGACGGAGGGCCGGTTCTACCGGTTGAGCCTCATGACCCCGTTCTTCAACCCGGGACCGATCCCGCATCCGGAGATCCCGATCTACATCGCGGGGGTCAATCCGCTGCTCTGCCGGTTGAGCGGGGAAACCGCGCAAGGATTCCACGTCCATCCGTTTCACACGGTGCCGTATCTGCAGTCGGTGGTGCTGCCGAATATTGCCCGCGGCCGCCAGGCCCGGTCCGCCCCCCACGGGGCGGTCCAGCTCTACGCCCCCGTCTTCGTCGCGCCGGGCGAGACCCCCGAGGAGGTGCGGGAGGCCGCGGAGCGTGCCCGCGGGGAGATCGCCTTCTACGCCTCCACGCCGTCGTACCGGATCGTGCTGCACACCCACGGCTGGGACGACGTCGCCGCGCGCCTCCAGCAGCTCGCGGCGCAGCGACGCTGGACCGAACTCGCCGGCCAGGTCCCCGAGGCGATGCTCGACGCCGTGCTCATTCGCGGCTCGTGGGAGGAGATCGGACACCAGCTCCGGGGCCGCTATACGGGAGTGCTGGACCGGGTAGCCTGCTACCGGCCCTTCACCGTCGCCGAGCTCCCCGGGTGGCGGCGGCTCGCCGCGGCGTTTCACGCCCGCTGATGGCGTCGGTTCCGGGGGCGGTGCGGTGAGGCACTCCCGCACGCCGGTGCGTCGATGAGGTCCCGGCCCCTGCTGAGGGGGCAGGTGTACGCGCTCGCGGCGATGGCAATCTGGAGCACGAACTTCATGATCGGCCGGCTGCTGCGGGACGCGGTCACGCCGGGGACGATCGCCGCGGTCCGCGCCCTGGTGGCCGGGGTCCCGCTGGCGGCGTGGCTGCTGGCGACCCAGGGACGTCCCCGGCCCGGACGTCCGGTGATCGGGCGCCTGATCATCCTCGGCTTCCTCGGGATCTTCATGAGCCAGTACCTGACCTACCTCGGGCTTCACTGGAGCCTGGCCACGAACGCCATCATTCTCAACGCGGCCAGCCCGATCGTCACCGCGAGTCTGGCTATCGCCGCCGGGCTCTTCGTCTTCTCGCGCCTTCTGTTCGTGGGGCTGGTGATCTCGACGCTCGGGGCGGCACTGGTCACGTGGCTCGGGGCGTCGGCCGGAGCCGGGGCGCGGTTGGACCCCGGCGCGCTGTTCATCATCGCCAGCATGGTCAGCTGGGGATTCTACAACCTGGGGGTGCAGCGGCTGAGCGACGACCTGCCCCCGCTGTGGATCACCGCGGGGGCGATGCTCGCGGGTTTTCCGTTTCTCCTCGGGGCGATCGCCGTGGAGCACCCGCCGCACCTCGCCGCGTCGGTGCGCGCCCACCTGCCCATTTTGATCTACCTGGCGATCGGCCCGTCGGCGATCGCCTACGCCAGCTGGAACGCGGCGGTCCGAGATCTCGGGGCCGGCTACGCGATGATGTTCAATAATCTGCTGCCGATTTTCGGGATGGCCCTCGGCAGCCTGGTGCTTCACGAGGCGGTGACCATCGTGCAGTTCCTCGCCTCTGGGCTGATCATCGCCGGCATCGTGATCTCCTACCGCGCGCTCCCCATCCGGTCGATCCCGGACCGCGCTGACCCGTCGGCGCCCGCCACCACCGGGCGCCGAGGATGAGATCGACGATCCCCCGCGTATACTCTGACGACATGTCCACCATCACTTTTCAGGCAGTGACGAAGCGGTACCCGGGCGCGGAGCGGGCGGCCGTCGACTCGGTGACGTTCGAGATCCCGGAGGGCACCGTCTGCATGCTCCTGGGGGCCTCCGGCTCGGGGAAAACGACGCTGCTGCGCATGGTCAACCGCCTGATCGAACCATCTTCCGGCACGATCCATGTCGACGGGCGCAACATCCTTGCGGAGAACCCGATTGCCCTGCGGCGCCGGATCGGCTACGTCATCCAGCAGGTCGGCTTGTTTCCGCACATGACCGTCGCGGAAAACGTCCGCATCACCGCGGAGATCGCCGGGTGGTCCCGGGAGCGGATGGCCGGCCGGGTGGACGAACTTCTTCACCTCGTCGGCCTCAACCCCCCCGAATACCGCACCAGGTTTCCCCGCCACCTCTCCGGAGGCGAGCAGCAGCGGGTGGGGTTGGCCCGAGCCCTGGCGACCGACCCGGGGATCCTGCTGATGGATGAGCCCTTCGGGGCCCTGGATGCGATCACCCGGACGCGGATGCAGGAGGAGTTGCGCCACATCCAGCGCGGCGTGCGCAAGACGATCCTCTTCGTGACCCACGACGTCGAGGAGGCGTTCCGGCTCGGCGAGCAGATCGCCGTGATGGCGGAGGGACGGCTCGTGCAGTTGGGGACGCCGATCGAGCTCCTGGCCCGCCCCGCCAACGACTTCGTGCGCCGCCTCGTCGGCGCGGACAGCATTCTGCGCCAACTACAGTACCTGCCGGTGACCATGGCCCTCGAATCCGGCGGGGATCCGCCATCCGGGGCCCCCGAACTCGAGGGGGAGCGCTTCCCCGCCGACGCGACCCTGCTTCAGGCGCTGCTCGCGCTGCTCAAGACCGAGGCGGCGGCGATCAGCATCTACGATGGCCGGGCCGGCCGGCGGCTCGGGCGCGTGACCTTGTCGAGCATCACCCGCGAGATCGCCCGGGCCCGGATCGATGCCGCCTCCCCCGGGACACCGCCCGCGGCGACGCCGCGACGCTTCGGCGCGTCCGCCTGAGCCCGACGATGCACTTTCTGCTCGATCCGCACAGCTACGATCCGACCGACACCGGGAGCATCCCGACCCTCCTGATCCAGCACCTGGTCATCGTGGGCATGAGCATGGGGATCGCCATGGTGATCGCGCTGCCGTTGGGGGTGCTGATCGCCCGCCGCCGGCGGCTATATCTGCCGGTGATCACCATCGCCGGGTTTCTCTATACCATCCCCGGACTGGCCCTGCTCGCCTTCCTCGTCCCCCTCACCGGCCTCACGACGACGACGATCATCGTCCCGCTCGTGCTCTACGCGCAACTGGTCTTGATCCGCAACACCGTCACCGCGGTGAACAGCGTCGATCCCGTCCTGCTGGAGATCGGGCGGGCCATGGGGATGAACCGGGCGCAGGTGTTCTGGCGAATCACGCTGCCCCTCGCCTTGCCGATCGTGGTGGCGGGCATCCGCGTGGCCACGGTGACCACGATCGGCATCGCCTCGCTCGCCGCCCTCGTCGGAGCCGGCGGTCTGGGCGACATCATCTTCTCCAGCATCCAGAACACCAACTACGACCAGGTGCTCGGCGGAGGTCTCGTGATCGGCGCGGTCGCCGTGCTGGCCGACCTGGCCCTGCTCGGCCTGCAGACCGCCCTCAACCGGGGGCGGGGGCCGATCGCGACGGCCTGAGGAGGGGTTCATGGCACAGCGCCTGCTCGCGTTCGTCGCCGCTCCCGAGAACGGCTTCCTCGCTCACACCCTCGCCTATCTCGAGCTCTGCACCGTCGCCGTCGTGCTCGCGACGCTGATCGGCGTGACGCTCGGCGTCGCCGTGGCCCGCCGCCCCCTGCTGGCGTTCCTCGCGGTCAACCTGAGCGGCCTGATGCGGGCCGTGCCGGTCATCGTCTTCCTGACGCTCGCGCTTCCGTACTTGGGGCTGGGCTTTGCCCCGGCGCTTGTCGCGCTCACCGTTCTCGGGATCCCGCCGATTCTCCTCAACACCTACACCGGCATCCGCGGGATCGATCCGGTGATCGTCGATGCGGCGCGCGGGGTGGGGATGACCCCGGGACAGATCGTCGCACGGATTCAGACCCCCCTCGTCCTCCCGGTGCTCGCGGCGGGGGTGCGAACGGCCGCGGTCCAGGTCGTCGCCACGGCGACGCTCGCCGCGATCATCGGCGCCGGCGGATACGGCGACTACATTCTGGCGGGGCTCTACCAGGTGGACATGGTCCAGATCCTGGCCGGCGCAATCCCGGTTGCCGTCCTGGCGCTCATGTTAGAATTGGGCCTGGGGTGGGTGCAGTACGCGGCCACCCCCGCGGGCCTGCGCGCGCTCTCAGGCGCAGACGTCACACCCTGAAAGGAGTCGGGAGGCAGTCCGCAGCAGCGCGGTGCTCAGATCACAGCCAGAGGGGGTAATCGGCAATGCGCACACGAGAAGAGCTCTCCTGGGTGAAATTCGTCTCCCTATGCGTCGTCAGCCTCATGATCGTCCTGGCGGCGGGGGGGATCGGCTCCGGGGCCAGCCCCGCCGGCAACGGCAAGATCCACCTCACGGTCGGCGGCAAGCTCGACACCGAAGCCCAGCTGCTCACCAAAATCTACGTCCTGCTCCTCCGACACACCGGCTTCACGGTCACGGAGAAGGCGCGGCTGGGAACAAACGATATCGTGCACAACGCCCTCGTCAGCGGGCAGATCGACCTCTACCCCGAGTTCACCGCCACAGGCCTCGCCCGGTTGAAGCTCAAGACGACCCGCGATGCCGACAAGGACTACCAGCTGGTGAAAGCGGGGTACGAGAAGCAGTTCCACGTCACCTGGCTCGACAAAGCTCCGCTCGACGACACCTACGGAGTCTGCACCACACAGAAGAAAGCCGACGAGCTGCACGTGACGAAGATCTCGCAGCTCGCCCCCGTGGCCCCGAAGGCCACCGTGGCCACGCCACCCGACGGGACCAGCGACCCGAACGTCCTCCCGGGCATGAAGCCGACCTACGGCTTCACGTTCGGCCAGGTTGAGGTGCTGCAGGAACCGCTGACGTTCGAGGCGGTGATGCGCGGCAAGGCCGACTTCAACATCTGCTACACCACGATCGCCTTGATTGCGAAGGACCATTTCGTCCTCCTCGCCGACGACAAGAACCTCTTCCCCATTTACCTCCCGGCCCCCATCGTACGCGACGACGCACTCGCCAAGGCCCCGGACATCGCCGCGGCGTTGAATCGGGTCGCCCCCAAGCTGACCACCGAGGTCAGCCAGCAGCTCCAGCTGCAGGTGGTGAACGGGAAGTCAGTGACGGAAGTCGCGACGGGATGGCTGAAAGGCCAGGGGTTACTGTAACGCGGTAAAACGCCAGAAGCATCGACCGCGGCCTTCTCCGGCGGATGCGCCGGGAGAAGGCCGCGGTGTTTACGGCGGACTGCCCGCCGCCCGGCCCCGGTATCCACCGAAGATCGCGTGCCCGGCGCGCATCCAGAAGCAATCCACCACCGAAAACCCCGCGCCGCGAAGCCAGTCGAGTTGGTCGATCAGGCGCGAAGGCTGATCGACCGGATCGGGGGTGTCGAGGCGGTAGTTGTTCCATCCGCCCACCGTGAAGCGTTCGAACGCGCGCTGGCCGCCGGGTCTCCCGGCGCTCTGATCGCGCACCGCCCCATCCCACTGGGCGGCGAACAGTCCCGCGGCTCGCGGCCCAGCCGCTTCCACCAGGTCCGCGATGAGCAGAGCGCCCCCGCCCTCAAGGCGCGCCGCCAGGTCGGTGAACAGTGCCCGCTTGCCCTCCGCGGAGAGATGGTGGACGACCAGCGCGGACACCACGCACCGAAGTGGTTGAGGCAGCGTTCGCCGCCAGTCCGCGCGCGCCAGTTCGAAGTGACGGATCTCCACGCGCGGAGCGAAGGGAGCGAGGCGAACGCGCGCCCGTTCGCGCATCGCCGCGGAGCCGTCGAGAGCCAGATAGCGGCACCGTGGAAACCGCTCGAGCACCCACGACGCGAGCGTCCCGTCGCCGGCACCCAATTCGGCCACGGTGAACTCCTCGTCCGGGCCGGCGGGGATCAGGTCGCGAATCGTCGCCAACTGCTCGCCGCGGGAGGGCACGATCACTTCCTCGAGTTCGGCGAAGTGTTCAGAGTCCGCCTCGGTCCATCTTGCGGGGTCGTTGCGCTCGCCGGCGGCGCCCATGCCTCTCTCCTCTGCGCGAGCCCCGCCTACCCGCCCGCCTTCTTCCGCGCGTAATACCGTCGCGCTTTCGCGCGGTTGCCGCACCCCCGCATGTCGCACCAGCGCCGGCTGTGGTTGCGGCTGGTATCGAAGAACAGCCAGTCGCAGTTCTCTCCCCCGCACCGCCTCACGCGACTCATCTCATCCGACACCAGCACCTCGGCGGCGGAGCGCACGACCGGCCACACCACCCGGTCGAGCGCGTCATCGGCCTGCCACTCCCACGCGTAGGCCTCCGCCCGCGGGGAGACCTGCAGATGAGCGAAGGCGCGGGCGAGGGCCGCGTTCAATCCCGCGAGGTCGGCCCGATCGGGGGCCCGCCGCTCGGTGCCGGCCGCGAAGATCCGGTAGATCGTCTCCCGCAGCGCCACGGCGTCCGCGAGGGCTTTGGCGGCGTCGGCGGGTCGACGCAGCGCGGCCTGGGTGAGGCGCCGCGCGTCCTGATCGGTCAGCACGCCCGCCTGCCTGCCCCACGCCACCACATCCCGGTAGCCCAAGAGACGCTCCGACGGACGGGCGCGAGAGCCGTTCAGCGTATTGGCAAAGTCCAGACACAGGCGGCCCCCCATGAACTCGAACTGAGTTTCCCGGCCGGCTTCCCCTTCCATCGGCGCCCCCCGGTGCGACCCCCTCCGGGGCCGCGTCCTCTCGCGGTCTATAACCATCAAAAATTGCTTGACAGGTTATAACCGCTTGTGTATCATTATGACTAGCAAATGCAGTATAGCAGGTTAGATGCGATCGCGCAAGCGGCCGGCCAGAAGCGCTCCGCGGCGGCCAGCTCCAGGAGGTGAGTGCAGTGACGGTAGATCTGAACACCGCATACGCCAGGGATTCGATGGTCACGGAGGTGCCGCTGATCACCCCCAAAACGACGGTGGCGACGGCGCTCAAGCTGCTGCGCGAACACGGGGTCCCCGCCCTTCCGGTGATGATGGGAGAAGGACTGATCGGCCTCGTCGACGAGAAGTCCCTGCTGCGCTACACGCCATCAGAGGCCACGACCCTCGATGTCTACGAGCTGCGTGAGATCCTGGACAGAATGACGGTGGGGCGCCTGGCCGTCCCGTCGAAGGTCACCGTCCGGCCGGATGATCCACTCGATCAGGCGGCGACGCTGATGGTGCGCGGGGACCTCGACGTGCTCCCCGTGGTGAGCAACGGGTCTTTCGTCGGGCTGCTCACCTGGAACGGGCTTCTGGCCGCGATGATCGGCGACACGGCGGCAACCGCCGGCCCGGCGGCGTAGGCGCAGGTTCGACCCGAAACACGGAGGGATTGCCATGTGGTGGAGCGTCGAAACGTTTCAAGTCCTCGCTCAGGACCGGATCTTTGAGCACCTGCGCGTGGCGGCCAACGATCGCCGGGCCCGCGAGTTCGCTCCCCGAAAAGCCCGGGGCGAGACGGACGGTACCCAGCGGGGTGCCTCGGCGGGGCGTGGTTTCTTCACCGCCGTCCGCGCGCTGCTGATGAGGAGAGCCGCTGAACCGCGACGAATGACTTCGGGTCCCTGCGCGTAGCCGACGGCCGCGGTCGAGCTGGCGGACCAGGGAGAAGAGGAGCCGATAGTGCGAAGCGTGGTCGACCTGTTGCTGGGGTGGATGGATCATGCGTTCGAGCAGGAAGGCTGGCACGTGTCCCTGCTCGACTCGATCACGGGCCTCTCCGCCGCGCAGGCGGCGTGGGTCCCTGCGCGGGAGCGCAACTCGATCTGGAAGATCGTAGAGCACGTCGCCCTGTGGAAAGAGGAAGGCGCCCGCCGCATCGGCGCCCAGCCTCCTCGACCCGCGGGATGGGACAAGGAACACGATTGGCGCGAGATCGGCCCGGTTTCAGAGGAGCGGTGGAAAGCGACGGGACAGCGCCTGCGCCAGGCCCATGCGGAGGCCAAAGCGGCGCTGGCGA
The DNA here is from genome assembly GCA_035307765.1 of bacterium. NCBI lineage: Bacteria > bacterium. The sequence goes on from DATGHU010000032.1 coordinate 100,367, forward strand.
AGCGGTCCGATGCGGACCTGCAGATGCCGCCGCCGGGCTCCGCGCAGCCGATCGCTGCCACCGTCCGGGGGCTGATCCTCCACGACAGCTATCACTGCGGCCAGATTTGTTACCTCAGGGCGCTGGCAGGCAATCCGGCGAAGATCTGGTGAGCTGATCGCGTTTCCTCTGGTGGGGCCGTAGGGACAAAGGCCGCCGTTGGCGGACCGTTGCCTCCGGCGGCTTCGGTTCCTCCGCACGTGCCCGCCGCCTTTGTCCGATCAGTACCTTCTCCGTGACGAACATCACATTTCCGAGGTGCGGTGGGTCATGGTCCCGTTTTCGCCGGTCGCTTATGCTGGGTCCATCCTAAAGAGAAAGGAGGGAGCGACGATGCGGAATATCCTGATGGCTCTGGCTCTGGGGGTTGCGGTGCTTCTCCCGGCGGCAGCCGCGTCTGCCGAGAGCGAAGTGGCGGGCGGCGATCACGAGACCGTCCATACACCCACCGTGGCCCAAGGCGACTCGATGAACCTTGGCATGATTGCGGGTTCCGAGCAAGCCCCGCAGGCGCCCTACTTCGACCTGCGGCTGGACAACCGTGAGAACTAGCCCGTAGCGCGCTGCCGGTCGTCGCACGTGGGGCGGCTGGCAGCGCGGCTTATCTCCGCTTAATCGGGATCGGCCATGTTCGGGGTATCGGCGCCCGGTGTTCGGTCGCGTGCACCGGTTCGTGGCTGACCCGAGCCTCCTGAGAAATTCTCCCCCTTCTGCGGCTTACGGCCGGTGAGCCGTCCTCGTGGCTCCTCCGAATCGAGGCCCGTCGAGTTGCGTCCCGGCCTGCGGCCGGGGGCCGTTTTCGGTCTGCGCACCCCGAGCAGGACTTGCCTTTTGAGTATTCCTCAAGCATCATTGGGGAATGCGGGCCGAATTCGGGCCCGTGATCTGCGGCCCGACGGATGGTCACGGCGGGACGGACGTGCCCGCAGCGGACGATGATCCGCGCCCCGCGTCACGGTTTGTCCCAAGGAGGATTCGGCATGGACGACAGGCCCCTCGAACTCCTGATCCCCGGGCCGGTGCCTGTGAGCCCCGACGTGCTCGAGGCCATGGGACAGCCGGTCCGGCAGCACTACGGTCCCGAGTGGGGGCCGTTCTACGAGCAGTTCATCGCCCGTCTGCGCCGTGTCTTCGCCACGAGCGGGTCCGTCTACCCGATCCCCGCATCGGGGAGCGGCGGACTGGAGGCGATGCTGGGGACGCTGATCGGATCGGACGGATCGGTGGGCGTGATCGTGAACGGCTTCTTCGGCAACCGCGTGCTGAACATCGCCCGCTCACACACCTCCCACGTCGACGTGTTGAAGATCCCCTACGAGCGGCCGGCGGATCCGGACGAGGTGCGGGCGTGGCTTCGCGCCCACCGGGTGCCCCTGCTTGCCGTCGTGCACAGCGACACCTCAACCGGCGTCCTCAACCCGGTGGCCGAAATCGCTGCGGTCGCGCGGGCGGAGGGGGTGCCCGTCGCCGTCGACGCGGTGTCATCGCTCGGCGGAGCCCCGGTCGAAACGGATGCCTGGGGACTGGCGGCGGTCTCGACCGCGTCGCAGAAGTGCCTTGAGAGCCCGCCGGGGGTCGCCCCGGTTGCCGTCACGCCGCTCGGCTGGAAGGTGATCGACGATCAGCCGGTGCCGTGCCGGGGTTGGTACCTCAACTTGCGCACCTGGCGCCAGTACGAGACGGAGTGGGGGCCCCATCATCCGTACCCGGTGACGCTGCCGAGCAACAATCTAGTCGCCTTGAATCGGGCGCTCGAGCGGATCCTGGAAGAAGGGCTGGAGGCTCGGTTCGAACGCCACCGCCGCGTCGCCGCGCTACTGCGCGACGGGCTCGAGCGGCTCGGGTTCACCCTCTTTGCCGACCGGCGTTGGGCCTCGCCCACGATCACGGTTGCGTATCCTCCGCAGGGGGTCAAGCCGAGCGCGCTGATGGAGGCGTTGCGCATCCATCACCGGATCGCGGTGGCGGGCGGGTTGGAGCACCTGGCCGGCAAGGTCATCCGGATCGGCCACCTTGGGGCCCAGGCAACCCCCGAACGGATGCGGAACCTCCTCGGGGCCTTGGAGACGTGCCTGCGCGAGGGCGTGCCCTCAACCCCATGAGCGGAGCCCGGGGGGCTCCGCGATCCAGAATCCGCCGACGCGGAAGCGAAAAGTCGCGGTTAAGGTGAACATCGCAACGGACGCCACGTAGGCCAGCCCCGCGGTCAGGCGCGTCGCTTGGGACGATGGGGTCGGGAACCTCACCCGACCGCCCGACGTTTGGTTGCCCTAGCTCGGCATTCCCCTCGCCCTATCGAGCTATTCGTATCTAAGCGCCACGATGGGATCCAATGCCGCCGCCCGCTGCGCCGGATAGAATCCAAAGACCACCCCGATCAGCGCGGCCGATGTGAACCCCAGCACCATCGAAAACGGGGAGATGAGCACCGGCCAGTGCGCCAGCGTTGAAGCGCCCTGGGCGGTGGCGAGCCCCATCGCGATCCCGATCAGCCCCCCGACGGACGCCAAGGTCAGGGCCTCGACAAGAAACTGGAGGAGGATGTCGCGTCCCTTCGCCCCCACCGCCATGCGCAGTCCGATTTCGCGCGTCCGTTCGGTGACGGAGACGAGCATGATGTTCATGATGCCGATCCCCCCCACCACCAGTGAGACGACCGCGATCCCCGCGAGCAGCAGTCCCTGGGTCTGTGACGTGGCGATCCGGACCTGTTGCACGTCGGAGATGTTACGCACGGAGAAGTCGTCGGGCTGCAGCGGTGTGAGGTGATGCCGGATCCGCAGCAGCCGTTCGGTCGCGTCGATCACCCCCGCCACCGTGTCCGGGGTCGTGGCGGAGATGAGGATGTTCTGGACGTACGTCACGCCGGTCAGGCGGGCCTGCAGCGTGCTGATCGGCACCTCCACCAGGTCGTCCTGATCGCGGCCGAACCCCGACTGGCCCTTGGACGTGAGGACCCCGACCACGAGGAAGGGTACGTTCTTGATGACCACCGTGGCCCCGATCGCCCCACCGGCGGGAAAGAGGTTCTCGGCGACCGTACTGCCGAGGACGGCGACCTTCGCCGCCTGGTCCACCTCGCCGGAGGTGAAGAACCGCCCCTGGGCCACACTCCAACTCCGCACCGTCTGCCAGGCCGGGGTGCTGCCGCCGATTGAGGTGGACCAGTTCAGACCGCCGGCGACCACCTGCCCGCTCGTCTGCGACGACGGGGCCGCCGCCGCGACCTCGGGGACCAGCCGGCCGATGGCCGTCACGTCATCGAGTTTGAGGGAGGTCCGCGTCCCCGATCCGAGGCTCACCCCCCCGCTCGTGATGGCGCCCGGAACGACGACGACCAGATTGGCACCGAGGCTCTCGATCTGTGCCAGCACGGCCGCCTGCGCGCCCGAGCCGATGGCCATCGAGGTGATGACCGCGCCCACCCCGATGATGATGCCCAACATCGTCAGAAACGAACGCGCCGCGTTGCGGCGGAGCGCCTGCCAAGCGACCCGCAGGAGCACTGAGACGTTCATGCGCGCGCCTCCCCCGCGGCGGCCACGGCCGCCGCCTTGGCCGACCCCGTGGCAACGTCCTCCGGGGATCGATCCTCCGTCACCACACCGTCCTTGAAGACCACCACGCGCTTCGACCAGGCGGCAACGGCGATATCGTGCGTCACTACGACGACGGTAATCCCGTGCTCGCCGTTGAGGCGCCGGAAGAGCTCCATGATTTCACCGCTGCTCGCGCTGTCGAGGTTACCGGTCGGCTCGTCGGCCATGAGGAGCGGGGGGTCGTTCGCGAGCGCGCGGGCGATAGCCACGCGCTGCTGCTGCCCGCCGGAGAGTTCGCTCGGGCGATGGTCCAACCGGGTCCCCAGCCCGACGCTCTCCAGCAGCGCGCGGGCGCGCCGCATCCGCTCTTCGCGCGCAATGCCGGCGTAGAGCATCGGCAGTTCGACGTTCTCCAGGGCCGTCGTGCGGGCGAGCAGGTTGAAACTCTGAAAGACGAATCCGATCCGGGTATTCCGGATGGTCGCCAGTTGGTCGCGCGACAGGCGCGAGACCTCGACGCCGGCGAGCCGGTACGACCCCGCCGTCGGGCGGTCCAGGCACCCCAGCAGGTGCATGAACGTCGACTTGCCGGAGCCCGACGGGCCCATGATCGCCACGAACTCCCCCTGCCGGATGGAGAGGCTGACGCCCCGCAGGGCCTGGACCTCCGTGGTGCCCTCCCCGTAGATCTTCGTCAGGTCTTGGACCTCGATGAGGGGATCCCCCGCCGGCGCACCGCCGCGCACTGCGGCGCCCTCCCTCATGGACCGACCCGGCCGCCACCCGACCCGCCGCCGGGGGTCTGGCCGCCCCTCGCCCCCCCGCGGACTTGGGCGATGATCACAGCATCGCCGGCGCGGAGGGTTCCCTTCGTGATCTCCACGTTCTGACCGTCGGAAAGGCCGATGACGACGGACACGGGGCTGGGCCGGCCATTGCGCAGCGCCCAGACGGTCACCTGTGATCCGGGAGCGCCGGCGACCGGCGTCGCGGCGGGGGCGGCCCCGGACGGGGCGAACCCACCGCTGGGCGCCGCCGGGGGAGCGCCGGCCGCTCTGAGCGGACGATACAGCAGCGCGGCGAGCGGGACCGCGAGCACGTGGGTGCGCTTGGCGATATCGATCGTGATCTGCGCCGTCATCCCCGGCAACAGCCGCCCCGAGGAATCGTGCACGATCACCACCGCATCGTAGGTGACCACGTTCTGGACGACCGTGGGATTCACCCGCACCTGCTGCACGGTGCCGGCGAACACCACGTTCGGGAACGCCGTGACGGAGATGTGCGCCGCTTCCCCATCGCGCACGTTGCCGACGTCTGCCTCGTCGACGGAGGTGTCCACCTGCATGTCCGTCAGATTGGTGGCCAGCGTGAAGAGGGTTGGGGTCTGAAAGGACGCCGCCACGGTCTGCCCCACGCTGACGTTCCGCGCCATCACCACCCCGTCGATCGGGCTGGTGATGATCGTCCGGGAAAGGTTGTACTGTGCCTGTTGCAGCTGCGCGGCTGAGGACGCGATCTGGTGCTGCGACGTCGCGGCCTGCGCCTGCGAGGTCGTCACCTGCGTCTGCGCGGTCCGCACCTGGCTCGCCGCCGCGTCGACCTGGGCCTGCGCGACGCCGACCGCGGCCTCGGCGGCACGCGTGTCTTCGGCGTTGGTCGCGGCCGCGGTGCGGTCCGTATCCATCTGGTTCTGGGGGATGAACCCCTGCTGGAGCAGCGACGCGTCGCGGCTCACGGTCAGGGCGGAGAGGGTGACCTGCGCCCGGGCCTTCGTCACGTTCGCCTGGGCGCTCCGGAGATTCGCCTGCGCTTGCCGGAGGTTCGCCGCCGCCGTCTGCACCGCGTCCCGGGCCTGCTGGATCGCGCTTTGCGTCGAGGCGGCGGTGGACTGTGCCGCCGCCAGGTTGGCGCTCGACTGCTCCATGGCCGCCTGGAATGTGGTCGGGTCGAGGGTCGCCAGTACCTCCCCCTTGGTGACCTTTGAGTTGTAGTCCACGTTGAGCGTGGCGATGGTCCCGGACACCTGGCTGCCGACCTGGACCTGCGTCACGGGGTTGACCGTGCCCGTCTCGTTGACCGTCGCCGCGATGTCCGCGTAGCCCACGGGGCGCGTGATGTAGCGCACGGTGGCGCGGCGGACGGTGAGGCGTTGGTACCCCCAGACCGCCCCGCCGATGAGCGCGATGATGACGATGGCGGTGAGGACCGCACGGCGGCCGCGTCCGGATGTGTGTGTCATTGACTGCCTCCTAGGGTGCTGCCCTGAATCGGCATCCCCACCGCGTGCTGCAGGGTCGCCAGCGCGGTCTGGTACGTATACTGGGCGGTGACGGCATTGACGTCGGCCTGCGCCGCCGTCGCCCGCGCCGTGATCACCTCGACGATCGTCCCGACCCCTGTGCGGTAGCGGCCCTCGGCAACGCGCAGCGCCTCATCGGCCGCGTCCCGCGCCACCTGCGTGGCCGTCACTGCCGCGCTGTCCTGCACGGCGGCCAAATACGATTGGTAGGCGTCCTGCCGGACCGACAGGCGGGCCGCGGTGAGCTGTGCCTGGGCGCTGAGCAGGGTGGCCTCCGCCCCAGCGATTTCGGCCTTGCCTTTGCCCGCGTCATACAGCGGCAGGCTCACGGTGGCCGTCACGCCGTAGGACGTCGAGTTATTGAGCACCGGGCTCGTGCTGAACGGCGTGTAGGTTGCGCCTACCCCGACGTCCACCTGGGGACCCGCGGACACGTGCGCCAGATCCAGGGCGGCTTGATTGGACGCGACGGCCGCCTGCGCCTTGGCCACCTCCGGGCGGTTCGCCTCGGCCGAAGTCATCACCGCGTCGGCCGACACCGTCACCGCCAGCGGCGGGGGCGGCGGGGGCTGCACCTCGACCGGCGTGGCCGCGTCCATGCCGATCGCCCCCTGGAGGCCGGCTTTCGAGGTGGCGATCTGGGAGCGCGCCTGCAGGAGGTTCACCTGCGCCTGCGCCACCTGCGCCTGCACCTGGATCACGTCGGACTGCGCGGCGACCCCAGCCCGGACCTGGGCCTGGGAGAGCGCGAGTTGAGCCTGCGCCTGCGCGAGCAGCGCCTCCTGGACCGTGGTGAGCTGTTCCGCCTGCAACACGCTGAAGAAGGCCGTGGCCACCGACAGCGCGGTATCTTGCGTCGTCTGGCGCAGCGCGGCTTCGGCGGAGGACAGCGCGGCGCGGGCGGTCTCCACGGCCGCCCGCGTGCGGCCGCCGTCGTACAGCGGCAGGTTGGCGGTGAGGGAGACCGACCCGGTCCCGCTGAGATTCCCCGGAGCCGACGACGACCCCGACGCAAATGTTCCCCCGGTCGCGCTCCCGTATGTCCCCGTGCCGTCCGCCGACACCGTGGGCGCAAACCCTGCCTGGGCGACCACGATGCCCTGCTGGGCCGCCGCGACCGCCTGCTGCGCCGCCGTCACCTGGGGGTTGCGCGTCAAGGCCTCCTGCAGGGCCTGCGCCAGCGTGAGCCCCGACGTTGCAGGCGAACCCGGCTGGGCGGCCAGTCCAGCCTGTGGGCCGAGCGCCAAGCACGCGCCCAACGCGACGACTCCTATGATCGATACAACGGATCGCTGGGTCATGACCCCTCCTGAGCGTGTTTGGGGAGCGTCACCGTGAAGACGCTGCCGGTCCCCGGCGCGCTCTCCACTCCGACCTGCCCGCCGTGCGCTTCGACGAGCGACTTCACGATCGCCAAACCCATCCCGGTACCCCCACTGGTTCGGGTGCGCGATTCATCCGCCCGATAGAAGTGATCGAAGATATGCGCGAGGTCCTCGGCGCGGATCCCGCTGCCGGTGTCGGAGACCACCAGGTGAATTCCTTCCCCGTTGCCGTCCCGCAGCCCGATGCGCACCTCCCCACCCGCCGGGGTATGGCGCAGCGCGTTTTCCACCAGGTTCTGCACCACCTGCCGCAGGCGGTCGGGGTCGGCCTGGATCTCCGGCAGGGGTCCCGGCACCTCAATCCGCAGGGCGATGGTCCGCTCGTCGGCGAGCGGCGCGAGGGCTTCCACGGTTTCCCGCACCACCCCGCCGACGTCGGTCGTCCGGCGGTGCAGCTCCAGCTGGCCCGCCTGGGCCAGCGATAGATCGCGCAGATCCGTGATGAGGCGTTTGAGCAGCACCGCCTGGCTGTGCAGACCCGCGATCCGCTCGGGGGTCGGCTCGATGACATGGTCCAGCATCCCTTCGAGCGTCCCCTGAATCACCGAGAGCGGCGTGCGCAGCTCATGGGCGATCCCGGCGAAAAGGCGCCGGCGCTGTGTCTCCTGCTCGGCGAGTTGAGAGGCCATCCGGTTGAACGCATGGCCCAACTCCGCGAGCTCGTCCCGGCCGGTCACCGGCACGAGCGGCGGAACCCCGCCCCCCGCGATGACCCGGGTCGCCTGCGTCAAGATGACCACCGGCTTCACGATGCGGCTGCCCAGCCACAGCGCCACCAGGACGCCCACCCCGGAGGCCACGAGCGTGCCGCCCCAGATCGCGTTTCGGAAGCGGCTCTCGAACAGGATCTCCCGCGGCCCGAATGGCCGCCGTGGGCCCGAGGCGGGCTCCGGCGACACGGCCGCGCCTCCCGCCGCGGAGAGGCCGCGGCCGCGCTCCTGGTCCCGCTCGACGTACTGCCGGAAGATCAACCGGGCCTGGTAGCTGGCAAAGGTGGCGGTCAGCACGGTCGTGAGCAGCGCCGTTCCAATGAACGCCGCGCTGAGTCTCGCCCTCACGCTACGCATGGCGATCGTTCACCATATGAAACTTGTACCCAACCCCGTACACCGTCAGGATATAGCAGGGGTTCTTGGGGTCGGGTTCCACCTTGCCCCGCAGGTTCTTAATGTGCGCGTCCACCGTACGTTCATACCCCTCGAAGGCGTGCCCCTGGACCCGGTCGATCAGCTGCATCCGGGTGAAGACCTGGTTGGGATGGCCGGCCAGAATTTCGAGCAGCCGGAACTCCGTCGGGGTCAGGTCGACGCGCCGCCCCTCCAGGGTCACTTCGTGCGCGCGCAGGTCGATCACCAGGTCGCCGGCCCGCACCACCTCGACCGTCTCCCGGCTGCCGCGGCGCAGTACCGCGCGCACCCGCGCAACGACCTCGCGCGGGCTGAAAGGCTTGGTGATGTAGTCGTCGGCGCCGAGCTCCAGCCCGAGGAGCTTATCGCTCTCCTCGTCGCGGGCGGTGAGCATGATGATCGGGGTCTGCCCGGTCTCGCGAAGCCGGCGGCAGACCTCCCGGCCGTCGAGCTTCGGGAGCATCAGATCCAGAACGATCAGGTCCGGCCGGAGGCGGGCACAGGCGGCCAGCGCCGCCTCGCCGTCGACCGCCTGATCGACGTCGAACCCATCCCGCTGCAGATACGAGCGCAGGAGGTCGACGATCTGTGGCTCATCATCAACGACAAGGATGCGCGGCATCGTGGCCTCAGGCAAGCGTCCCCAGGCGCTTGAGGTACTCGTCCTCGGCGATCTCGCCCCGCGCGTACCGCTCGCGCAGGATCTGCCTCGCCCCGTCCGGACGCGACCACAGCGAGCGGGTCAGGAGCGCCCGCCAGACCAGCAGCAGCAGGCCGATCCCCAGCAGGCCGCGGAGCAGCAGGAACAGCCCGAACACCCCGGCGCGTGGCCCGAACGGATGCGGACCAAACGCATGCAGACGCGCCCCCTGGGCCAGCGCCGGAAGCGCGAGCCCCAAGACCAGGGCGCCCGCGAGCATCAACGGATGAAGCCGTCTACGCATCCCACCCACCTCCGTCATATAATGTACCCTCAGTATGGGCTCGACCTACGAAGAAGTTGTGAACCCGTAGTGAAGATGTGGTGAATCGGCGGCGTCCGACCCTCGCCCCCACTCCCACGCGGCCGAGGCGGCGCGAACCGGCAGACCGACCGCGCGGACGACCCGCGGCGCGACGGCAGGCCGGCTGGTTTCGTTGGGGGCCTGCCCCGCCGCGGACGAGCCCTCGCCCCTCACCGCGTCAGCGTCAACGTCGCGCGGGTCACCCGGCGCTGGTCCGAGTCCTCGAGCGCCTTGCCGACGTCGCGGAGCGGGTACTCGGCGTCGAGGAGTGCCTCGAACGGATATCGTTCGCGGGTCGCGCCGAGAAAATCCAGGGCGCGCTTCAGGTACCACGGATGGTAGCGGATCACCGGAAGGATCTGCACGGCGCGGCGGGTGAGCGCGCCGGGGTCGAACGGCGTCATCTGGCCGGGGGAGATGTTCCCGACTTCCACCACCCGTCCGCCGGGGTGGACGAGGTGGATCGACTCGGCAAACGCCGCCGGAACGCCGGTGACTTCGACGGCCACGTCCGCCCCCGCCCCGCCGGTGAGGGCGGCAACCCGTTCCGCGCGGCGCTCGGGCGTTTCGTGCTCGCGGAGGTCGATCACCAGATCGGCCCCGAAGCGGTGGGCGAGCTCCAACCGCCTCGCCACACCGTCGATGACGATCGTATGCGCGCCGCGCGCTTTGGCGACCGCCAGCGCGCACAGCCCCAGGCCGCCCGCCCCCTGCACGACGACGTGTTCCCCGGATGTCACCTTCGCCTGGTCGAGCGCGAACAGCAGCTCCGACAGCGCGCAGTTTGCGCTTGCGGCCGCCGCGTCGGGCACCCCGGCGGGGACGACATAAAAGTACTGGTCCGGGTGGATGTAGTAGTGCGTGCCGAAGGCCCCGTGGAAGTGCGGAGGGTCGTCGGCCGGTCGAGCCCAGTAGCGGTAGCAGTTGGTGCAGAGGTTGAACCGTCCGGCCTGACAAGCCGAACATTTGCGACAGGTGATAAAGTACGCGCAGGCCACCCGGTCGCCGGGGTGCACCGGAACCCCGGCAAAGTCCGTGTCGACCCCGCGGCCGAGCGCGAGCACGCGCCCCAGCATCTCGTGGCCCAGCACGCTGCCCATCTTGACCGTGGGATGATGCCCCCGCCAGATGTGGAGCTCAGAACCGCAGACGTTGGCGCGAGTCACCTCCAGGAGGATCTCGCCCGGGCCGGGGTCCGCGACCTCGTACTCCCGCAGTTCGGTTCGTCGTGGGGCGACCAGGACCACCACCGTGCCGCGCATCTCTCACCTCCTCGATGACGCAGATCGCTTCTCCGCTGCGGCCGCCACAGCCTCCCTCCGATCGCGTTCGGGGTGGAGGGAGAGGAGCGGATCACGGGAAATGAAACCATCGCCGGGATTCCCCCGCCGGGAGTTCGAGGCCGTGGGGGAATCGCCGGACCAAGATCGGGCACGACCGGAAGAGGTGGACGATGCATCGGACGCGGGATCGCGGCTGGGCGGTGACGACCTCCTCCGGAGGGGTCGTGCCGACAGCGGACGCGAGCACCGGGAATGCCGACCGCAGCGATCCGGCGGGACACCGGGCCGCATCACACTCCCCTACCCGGCGCCGACCGCGCGCCGTCCCGTGGATGACCGGAATCCCGTCCGGCCTGCTCGGCCTCGGCGTCGCGGCGCTGCTGGCCATGGCGGGGGCGATGACCCCAGCCCCGGCCGCGCAGGGGGATCCCGCGGCGAAAGCCGAGGTGCTCGCCGCATTTCACAAGCTGAATACGCTGTCCGGGTACCGGATGAAAGTGATCACCGCTGACGGAACGGCCCTAGAGGGAGAGATCGTCCCGCCGGACCGGGAGCACTGGACGGGCCGGGGGGCTCAGCTGAGTGGGGAATGGATCCGCGTGGGCAGCGCTGTGCGCACGAGATTCATCATCGGCGGCGCCCCCGGCGGCTGGCAGTGCAATATCTCAGCTCCCTCGTTTCTTGCCGAGATCGACAAGCACAAGAACGAAGTCACGGCGCTGCGCAAACCCGACACCCTGATCGACGGGGTCCCCGTCCGCGTCTACACCGATGGGGCGGGGAGCACGCTCTATATCGGCGCTCAAACGGGGCTCCCCCGCCGGCTGGTTGCCGTAGACAGCCAAAGCGGCAAGGGCGACACGCTCGACTTCTTCGATTACGGGGCCAAGCTCAGCATCACCCTGCCGTCCTGCGCGTAGCCGGCGGGCCGCAGGCCCCGGGAAATCTCTCCGCATAGCATTGTTACACGGGCATGAGATACAATAGGAAAGAGTTGGGGGATGAGATCACGCCCCAGGGGAGGCGTTCTCAATGAGACTCGGAACATACCGGTTGGTCGTGTTGGCGGGGGCGGCAGCGGCGGTCGGCCTCGTGGCCGGCACCCCGTTTACCGCCCAGGCCCAGGCGATCACGTGCGCGCCAGGAACGACGGTTCTGTACCGGGCGGTTGGACCGCAGAGCGCCCCGATGCTGATCCCCGCACAGGTGCACGCCACCATCTGCTCGCAGAACGGCGCCGTGGTGTCGGTTATCCCGGGGTTCACGACCGTCGGCCCTGCCGGAGCGCCCATGATCATCCCGGTGAACATGCCGGTCAAAACCTGCGTTCCGACGACAACCGCCTCCGTGCCGGTGGTGGGCGGAGGGTTTACCGCCCCGGTCCAGCTGGTCCAGATCAGCCCCGGCGTGTTTGCGGTCAACCTGGCGACCCCCGCGGCGCCGGTCGTGGTGACGACGTTCTCCACGGCGCTCACCTGCTTCTGACCCCGGGAAGATCCCCGTTGGGAGGCCGGCCGCTCCCCATATTCCGGAGGCAAATTGCCGCCGCACGGCGGGCCGCCCTCCTCGCGCCACGAATGCCGAGCGGAGCACTTGGCCGATGTCGACACGCGCGCATCTGATGCGCGGGCCCGCGCTCGCGATCGCGGCGGTGACCGTGGCGGCGCTGCTCTCGGGCCCGGTCCAGGCGGGGGCCGCCCCGGCCCCCACCTTCACTCTCGAACGGCTGAACGGTCACTCGCTGAGCCTGGCCGAATTCAAAGGCTCGCCAATCATCCTGCTGTTCTGGGCTCCCTGGTGACCCATCTGCAACGCCGACGCCCCCGGGTGGGAGCGTGTGTACGAAGCGTGGAAGCCGAGCGGCGTGAAGCTGATTGGTATCGGCCTGCTCGATAACAAGCAGGCCTGTCAGGCCTTTGCCCGACGGCACGGGTTGACCTTCCCCAACGTGTACGATCCCGAGGGAAGGGTGGCACGATCGTTCGGATTCACGTACCAACCGTTCTGGGCGGTGATCGACAGGCACGGGGACCTGCTCAAGACCGGCTACGGGCCCCAGGACGAACGCGAGCTCGTATCGACCATCAAAGTCCTCGCCGGGAGGTAGGACCGCGGGAGGTCGGAGGTTCCGGGCACCGCCCACGCGGTGGAGACGAGATGCCCCACCTGAACCTGGCCATCGCATTTGCCGCCGGAGTGCTCGGGTTCTTCTCGCCCTGCGTCGTGCCCCTGATCCCAGGGTATCTGTCCTTCGTCTCCGGCGTTTCGCTCGCGGAGATGGACCCCGCGGAGCGGAGCAAACACATCGGCCGCGTCGTGCTGGCGACGATCACGTTCGTGCTCGGCTTTTCGGTGATCTTCACCGGCCTCGGTGCGTCCGCGTCGCTCTTCGGGGCCTTCGTGCTGGGCAACCGGCTCCTGCTCACCCGGATCGGGGGCGCGATCGTTATCGTCCTCGGCCTCTCGATGCTTGGGGTGATCAGGCTTCCCGGGCTGGCGCGCGAGCGTCGAGTACGGATCACCCGCCGTCCGGCGACCATCCTCGGCGCGTTCCCGGTCGGGATGGCGTTCGGGTTCGCCTGGACGCCGTGCGTGGGACCGGTGCTGGGCGCGGTGCTGACGATGGCGGCGACCACCCCACGCGCCGTCGACGGCGGGGTGCTCCTGTTTGCCTACTCGCTTGGACTCGGACTGCCGTTTCTCGCCACCGCCGCCCTCCTCACGACCGCATTCAACGCGCTGCACGCGCTGGGCCGGTACGGCCGGGCGATCGAGACGATCAGCGGCGTCTTCCTCGTCGCCATGGGCGGGGCGCTGCTCTTCGACCTCATATTCCGGTTCAACGCCTGGATCCTCGAGGTGTTCCCCTTCCGGCCGGGATTGTAGCCTGGCCCGCGCGGCTTTATCATATCCACACAGTGACCGGCTAGCCTGGGCGATGGGCAGGATTCGAAGGGGGTGATCTCCGGTGCGATCCCTGTTCTGTGTGCTGGTGGTGGCCGCGGCGGTGGGACTCGCCGCGCTTCCGGGAGGAGCGGTGGGCACGTCGAAGGCCCCCGACTTCATCGGCGGAGGCCCCTGGTTCAACACCGAGGCACCGTTGACGCTGGCCGGCCTCCGCGGGAAGGTCGTCGCGGTGGAAATGTGGGCCGCCGGGTGCATCAACTGCATCAACACCTTCCCCTACGTGAAGCGCTGGGACGCGGCATACCGATCGAAAGGACTCGTGATCGTCGGGGTGCACTCGCCCGAATTCCAGCACGAACACGCGGTGGGCTACGTGAAGGCGGCAATCGCCCGTGAGGGGATCACGTATCCGGTCGTGATGGATAACGACTTTCGAATCTGGAATGCCTACAAGAACGAATACTGGCCGACCCTCTACCTCATCGACAAGAGGGGCACCATTCGATACACGCACATCGGCGAGGGCGAGTACGACGCGACGGAGCGGATGATCGCCAAGCTCCTGGCCGAGCACAGCTGAGCGCGACGGCCGGCGCGCCGTGCCGCGTTGGCAACGGCCGGGAGAACAGTCCCCCCTTAGGCCACGGGCTGAAGGTGGCTGCGCACCGCCCCGAGCGGCCCGGAGGCCAGCGGCAGCCCGTCGCGGTACACGATCAGGTGGCCTGAAACCGCGGGCACGCGCGCGCCCGGCGTAAGGATCCCGGAGAGGTTGAGCGGGTCGGCCGCGGACACCAGCACGGTTTCCTCCGCGGGGGCCTGACGCCGAACCGCGCGGAGGGCTTCCACCGCCTCGGGCAGTGCATACTGCTCGCCGACGACCCCATCGACGAACCGGCCGCCGCGAATCTCCCCCGCGCTCTCCCACCGCCGATAGACGGCGAGCAAACTCCGCCAGGGCGGCAGCTGCGGCTCTCGGGCGAGGACCTCCCGAAAGACGACACCGTAGCGGCGCAGGGACTGACGGGCGAGCACCTCCAGCCGCTTTTCCGGGGGCGGCGACTCCGGGAGGTCTCGCCGCCACAGAGACCATCGCCCCGACGGCGCATCGCCGGCCCGGTGCTCACCTCGCTTCCGCCGCCGCCCCGGCGCCCGTCGCAGAAGAAATCGCAGCCCGGCGACGCCGTCGCCGGCAACGAGGCCGCAGGCCACCAGTTCCCACAGCGCGGCCTCAACCTGTGCGGGGAGTAGGCGCAGCGAGCGCGCGAGATCGCCGAGGAATGACGCCCCGCGCCGCTCCAGCACGGCGAATACCTCGGCGGAGACCCGTCCGAGCCCCGCGGGTGGGTCGCCGCCATCTTGGGGGGCGACGAAGATCGGAAGGTCCTCGCGCAGGACGAAGGCGAGAGGGGCCTGGCGCGTGACGGTCTGTCGGCGGCGGCGGTCCGGAGACGCGACCTCCGCTCGGGTCCCCCCGGTCGGATACAACCGTCCCCAGGCGATCCGTCCCGACAGGCAGAGGTGCTCGAGATCCGCGGGGTTGTACGACCGCAGGCGTCCGGCCAGCACCTGATCCTCCCACGCCGTGGCCGGGAGTTCGAGCCCCTGGAGCTGCGAGATCACCTCGACCAGCCCGGGCCGGCCGTGCAGTTGGGTCCCGGGCTGGAGGTGCTGCCACCTGAAGAGGAACCGCATGTACGTCGCGGGGGCGACGGGCTCGATCTCCCGACGCAGCCGCCCCAGGGTCAGCCGGTGGATTCGAGCCAGCAGGTTCCTGGCGCACCATTCGACACCCTCGACCGCGGCGCCGGGGGTGAACCGCCCCTGGAGAACCATGCCCTCGTGCTCCAGCGAGAACAGCGCGGCGTCGACGGTTCTCTGCGCGAGGCCGAGCCGAGCGGACAGGGCGGCCGCGGTCACCGGTCCGAGACAATCCATCCAACCCTGCACCACGCGCTGCCCCGCGGCCTCCTCGCCGATTTCGGTGTCGACGCCGGGGGGAACGGCCACCGCGGGCACGATCCCCGCATCCGGCCGCAGCGCCCGCAGCCAGGGCACCCGCTCGGCCGCCACGTAAGCCGAGACATCCCGCCCGTCGAGACCCCACGTGGCGACCGCGGCGCGGTGCCCCGCCACCAACGCCTCGGCCATGCCCGACCACGGGCTGGCGTCGGCCACCGGAAGCACGCCGATGGAGAGGAGAAGATCGTGGAGCTCGTCGGGGGTGCGGAGATCGGGCCAGGCCTGGGCGCGTACCTCCGCGATCGCGGCCGGATCCAGCCGGCCGAGCGTTCCCGCAAGCTCCGGCGCGGTGCGCCGCAGGGAGACCGCGCGCGCCCGCCGCTCCTCCAGCGGGGCGTCGTCCAGGAAGGCGTACGGGTTCGCGTTGAGAATCTCGTGGGACATCGGTGAGGGCGCCGTCGTCTCCACCGACACCGCCTGGATCTCGCCTCGGTCAAGCGCGTCCAACACCTCGCGGAGGCCGTCGAGATCCATGGCTTCCCGCAGGCAGTTCTGTATCGTCTCGTTGACGAGCGGATGGTCCGGCGGGACGATCGGCCCGGCGTGGTTGTCCCCACAGGCCACCTGCGCCGGGAACACCGCCGCGAGCAGATCCTCCGCCCGCATGCGCTGCAGGGCGATCGGCACGCGGCGCCCGCCCTGCTGCCGCAGGACCGCCAGCGAGCGGGTCACGTTCCACCGCCAGCGGTTCGCAAACATCGGTGAGGCCAGCAACGCCTGGATGAGGTCCTCCTCCAGGGTCTGCCGCCGGGTCATCTCGAACACGCTCTCCAGCGGAAACGAGTGCTGCTCCCCCAGAGACAACACCAGGCCGTCGTCGGTCGCGGCCGCCTGCAGCTCGAAGTCGAAGGTCAGACAAAAGCGCTTGCGGAGGGCAAACCCCCAGGCCCGCGTGATCCGGCCGCCAAACGGCGCGTGGATTACGAGCTGCATGCCGCCGCTCTCGTCGAAAAACCGCTCGGCGATGACGGTGCGGTCGGTCGGCACGGCGCCGAGCGCTGCCTGGGCCGCCGCGACGTAGGCCACGGCCTGGCGCGCTCCGGCATCGTCGCACCCCGCTTCGTCGATGAGCCACCGGGCCGCGGCTTCCGGGTCGGCGAGTCGTTCCGCGACGCCCGCACGCAGCGAGGAGACCGCGGCCGAGAGCTCTCGGGTGCGGGCCGGCGCTTCGCCCAGCCAGAACGGCGAGCTGGGCGGTAGCCCGTGGGCGTTCTCGACGAGCACGCGCCCGGCCTCGACCCGCCGGATCTTCCAGGACATGTTCCCGAGGAGGAAGATGTCGCCCCGCTGGCTCTCGACGGCGAAGTCTTCGTTGACGCGGCCGACGAAGGTGCCGGGCGCCTCCTCGATCACGTCGTAGTCCCCGGTGTCGGGGATCGCGCCCCCGGAGGTGATCGCGGCGAGGCGGGCCCCGCGCCGCGGGCGCAGCCGTCCGTGGACACGGTCGCGGTGCAGGTAGGCGCCGCGGCGCCCCCGCCGGTCCGCCACGCCCTCGCAGAGGATCTCCAGCACCCCGTCGAACTCGGCGCGCGTGAGCTGGCGGTACGGCCAGGCGCGGCGCACGAGATCCCACAGGTCCTCTTCCGCCATTTCGGCCGCCGCGATCGCCGCCACCATCTGCTGCGCGAGCACGTCGAGGGGCTTCACGGGCAGCCGGGTACGGTCGAGCGCGCCCGCACGGACGGCCCGGACCGCGGCGGCGCACTGCAGGAGATCGTCGCGGGTCAACGGGAGCAGCACGCCCTTGGGCGTCGCCCCCAACCAGTGCCCCGACCGGCCGACCCGCTGCAGCAGCGTCGCCAGCGCGCGGGGGGCGCCGATGTGGCAGACCAGGTCGACATGCCCGATATCGATCCCGAGCTCCAACGACGCGGTGGCCACGACGACCGGGACCGCGCCGGACTTGAGCCGCTGCTCGGCCGCCAGGCGGACCGGACGGCTGAGGCTGCCGTGGTGCGCCGCCACCCGGTCCTCGCCGAGGCGGAGGGAGAGCGCGTGGGCAACGCGTTCGACTTGCCTGCGCGTGTTCACGAACACCAGGGTCGCCCGGTGCCGGCCGACGTGGACGGCGATCCGGTCGTAGAGCTCCTCCCACAGCTCGTGGGTGGTGATCGGCCCGAGCTCCCGGTCCGGGACTTCTATGCGGAGGTCGAGCGGGCGTTGATGCCCCACGTCCACGATGGCGCAGCCGGCCGCACCGCCGGCCTCCGGAGGGGTGCCGACCAGGAGGCGGGCGATCTCCTCGATCGGCTTCTGGGTGGCGCTCAGGCCGATCCGCTGCAGGCGCCGGCCGCAGAGAGCGTCGAGCCGCTCGAGGGAGAGGGCCAGATGCGCGCCGCGCTTGTCCCCGGCCACCGCGTGGATCTCGTCGACGATCACGGTCCCGGCGGTGGCAAGCGCGCGACGGCCGCCTTCCGCGGTGAGGAGAATGTAGAGGGACTCGGGGGTGGTGATCAGGATGTGGGGGGGGCGGCGAAGCATTCGCGTGCGGTCGCGGGCCGGCGTGTCACCGGACCGCACGGCAACGCGGATCTCCGGCAGCGGAGCGCCTTCTGCGTCGGCAAGCCGCCCGATGCCGCCGAGAGGCTCCCGGAGGTTCTTTTCGATGTCGTTCCCGAGCGCTTTGAGCGGAGAGACGTACACCACATCGATGCGGTCATCGAGCGTGCCCGCCGCCGACCTGAGGACGAGGCGGTTGAGCGCCCAGAGAAACGCCGCCAGCGTCTTGCCGGATCCGGTCGGCGCGGCGATCACCACGTCGCGCCCGGTGGCGATCTCGGCCCACCCGGCCACCTGCGGGGCGGTGGGGGCGGCGAACCGCTCGGCGAACCACCGCCGCACCAGCGGGTGGAATCCCAAGAGCGTTCCGTCCTCTGGCATTCGAGAAGCGTCGTGTGCGTCGGTCATGCGGGGCCTCACCCGTACGATACCACGAGCGCCGTTCCCTCGCCAGCGGGACCCGGCACGGGTCAGCGAAGGGGCTCCGCCTCAGCCCGGGCGGATCAGGCGGCCCGACCCCGGCGGGGACATGACCTCTCCCTCTGCGAACACGAGGCGCCCCCGCACCAGCACCTTGTCGACGGCCCCGACGATCCGCCATCCCAGATAGGGCGTCCATGGGTGACGGTACAGCAGCCGGTCTGCCGAGATCGTCCACTCTCGATGATAGTCAAAGAGGACGACGTCGGCATCGGCCCCCGGAAGAAGGCTCCCTTTCCGGGGAAAGAGCCCGAAGATGCGGGCCGCGTTCGTCGATGTCAGCGCCACGAGCCGCTCAAGCGGGAGGCCCCGCCGACGAACCCCCTCCCACACCAGGAGCGGCAGCAGGGTCTGGACACCGGTGATCCCCCCCCACGCCGCCCAGATGTCGTCGGCCCCTCGCGTCTTTTCCTCGAGGGGACAGGGCGAGTGGTCGGAGGCGATGCAGTCGATCGTCCCATCGGCCACCTCCCGCCACAACCCGTCCACCGCCGCCCGCGGTCGAAGCGGCGGCGCACACTTGGCGACAGGCCCGAGCCGGGCCGCGGCCTCTTCGTCGAGGAGCAGATAGTGCGGGCAGGTCTCGACGGTGACGTTCTGTCGCGCCCGCGCGGAGGCGATGCGGGCGGCGCCCTGCGGGATGCTCAGGTGCACGATGTGCAGCCGGCATCCGGCGGATCCGGCCAGGAGCAACGCCCGCTGAATCGCCCCGAGCTCCACCTCCGGCGGGCGCGACTCCCCCCAGGCGCGGGAGTCCCTGCGCCCGGCCCCCTCCAAGCGCGCGCGGAGGGAGAGGGCGAGCTCGTTGCTCTCCGCGTGGACACCGACCACCCCGCCCCACACGGCGATGCGCTTCATGCCCTCCCAGAGCACGCCGTCGTCCGCCCGCGCGAACTCGGTCCCCGAGTCCGCCATGAACGCTTTGTAGCCCGCGACCCCCGCCTCCCGCAGCCCCTCCAGGGCATCGACGTTGCCGGGGACCAGGCCCCCCCACAAGGCGCAGTCCACCACGGCGCTCTGCGTGACCGCGGCGGCCTTGAGGGCGAATGCGGCGGCATCGGTCGTCGGCGGCACGGCGTTGAGCGGCATCTCGATGACGGTCGTCACCCCGCCGGCCGCCGCGCTCCGGGTGCCGGCCCCGAACCCCTCCCAGTGCGTGCGCCCGGGTTCGTTGAAGTGCACATGCGGATCCACGCACCCCGGCAGGACCAATCTGCCGGTGGCGTCGATCACCTCCTCCGCGTCCGGCCGCTCCCCGGGATCGAGGAGAGCGGCAATCCGTCCCCCGGCGATCATCACGGTGGCGGGGAACACCGCCGTGTGCGTCGCCACCATACCGCCGACGATCGCCGTCTCCGCCTTCATGCCCGCGTCCGCCCCAATCGGGGGACCCCGACGCGGCGGGGCCGCCGGCACGACGCGCTCACCCCGCTCCGTCGGGGCCGCCCCTCGCTCGAGGCACCCTCGGGACGAGTCCGATCGCGCTCAGCCTCGCCGCGCCGCCGCATGCGGTTCCCCTCCTCCGAAATTGGCGTTGTGATTCACGCTCGATCGGCGCTTCCCTGCCGCGGCTTCGCGGCATCGTCCGCACGGTGTGAACCGGTTCATCGCCCCCGCGGCGCGGTTCGGCTACGCTGTGTGGGCAGCGGACACGACGCCCATCGAGGAGGACCGCGAATGATGCCGCCAAACCTGTTCGGGCCGGGAGGGGGATGGGTGGTGCCCTCGGCGCTCGGCCTCCTCGCCTTCTCCGCGATGATCCTCCTCGCCCTGGATGACCTAGCGGCCGCCAGGGAGCGGTTGGAGAGCGCGGAGGCGGCCGAACTCGGTCTGCTTCTTCGCCCAAGCCGCGCTCCGGCGGATCGAACGCGCCCCCCAGAACACACCCCCGCCGGCGGTGCGCGCCGTTTGGGTCCCTGAGCCACCCCGCGCCCGAGGCATCGCCCCGCCCGAATCCCCGGCATCGCGTGATCCGGCTCTCTTGCGTGCGCATTCGTTGCGGTTCGGGTGCCCCTCGGAGCAGGAATCCGGTTTAGACGCGCTGTAGGGGAACACTCATGAATCCCAGCTCGCAGATCGCCGGAGCGGCACGCCCAGCTCCGCCCGCCCGTCCGCTGCGGTGGGCCAAGGTGATCGACCACACCCGCTGCGTCGGCTGTCACGCCTGCACGACCGCGTGCAAGTCTGAGAACGAGGTCCCGCTCTCCGTCACCCGGACCTACGTCAAGTCCGTCGACGTCGGAACGTTTCCCCAGACTCGACGGGCGTTCCAGGTCACGCGCTGCAACCAGTGTGCCGACGCGCCCTGTGTTGATGCCTGCCCGACCACGGCGATGTACAAACGCCCGGACGGGATCGTCGATTTCAACAAAGCGATCTGCATCGGCTGCAAGGCTTGCATCGCCGCCTGCCCCTACGATGCGATCTTCATTAACCCCAACGACCTTTCGGCGGAGAAGTGTAATCTCTGCGCGCACCGCCTCGACGTCGGGCTGGAGCCGGCCTGCGTCGTCGTCTGCCCGACCGAGGCGATCCTCGTGGGCGACCTGAACGATCCCACCTCCAGGGTCGCGCAGATCGTGGGTCGCGAGCCGGTCGCCGTCCGCCGGCCCGAAAAAGGGACCCGACCGACGTTGTTCTACAAGGGCGCACACCAGGCGACCCTGGACCCGATCGCGGCGCGCCGGCCCGAAGGCGGCCTGTTCATGTGGAGCGAACAGGGGCGGTTCCCCGACCAGGTCACCTCGGGCCACCCGCACGGGTGGGCCAACTCCTCAGCCGCGGCACTGCTGAGCTACGACGTGCCGCACCTGGCGCCGTGGACGTGGCGGGTCAGCCTGTATACGTGGACGAAAGGGATCGCCGCGGGCGCGTACCTCGTCCCGCTCCTGCTGATCCTGGGGGGATGGCTCTCCTGGACGAGCGGGCTGTGGCTGTGGGCGGCACCGATCGTGGCCGGGGCCTTCCTCGCCGCGACCGGGGGGCTGCTGATCGCCGACCTCAAGCATCCAGAGCGCTTCTACCTCATTTTCACGCGACCGCAGTGGTCGAGCTGGCTGGTGCGGGGGGCCTTCATCATTGCGGCCTACTCCGCGGTGCTCGCGCTGCACGTCTTGGCCACCCTCCTCGGTGGGGATCGCCTGCAGCGGGCCCTCGCCGTCCCCGGCCTCCCGCTCGCCGCACTGAGCGCGGTCTACACCGCCTACCTGTTTGCGCAGGCGAAGGCGCGCGACCTTTGGCAGAACCCCCTGCTGCCGCCGCACTTCCTTCTGCAGGCCGGGCTTGCCGGATCCGCGGCGATGCTGCCGTTCGCGGCCTGGTTGGAACCCGATCTGATCCGGCCCCTCGTCGCGACGTTGGGTGGGGCCAGCCTCCTGCACCTGCTGTGCGTCTGGGGGGAGGCAACCTTACCCCACGCCACGGCGCACGCCCAGCTGGCGGCGCACGAGATGACCGCCGGCCGGTACCGCGGATTCTTCCGGATGGGGAGCGCACTGGGGGCTGCGGGACTGCTCGCCTCCGCGATCGGCCTCGCCGCCGCCTCCCCCCTGCTGACCGCGGGAGCAGGGGTGGCCGCCGCGGCGGCGGCACTGACCGGCCTCCTCCTCTACGAGCACGCCTACGTCCAGGCAGGGCAGGCGGTCCCTCTGGCGTAGGTGCGGCCGGCCCCGGGATTCCTTTTGATGATTCGCAGTGGACAGGAGGCTACGCGTGGATCTCGAGAAACTCAATAAACTGGTGAGCGCGGCCCGCGCATCTGCAGAAGCCAGGGGCGAGACGTTCTACCCAGGGCCGAGCCGCATCCACCTTGCCGCGTTCCCCCCCAAGGAACGCTGGAGCGATTGGGTCGAGCTCGACTCGGCGGCGTGGCCGGCGCGGGCGGAGAAGCGCTACATGCTCGTCCCCACCACCTGCTTCAACTGCGAGTCGGCGTGCGGGCTCCTCGCCTACGTCAATCGGGACTCCCTCCAGGTCAGGAAGTTTGAGGGCAACCCGGAACACCCGGGGTCGCGCGGGCGCAACTGCGCGAAGGGACCGGCCACGCTCAACCAGATCACGGATCCCGACCGCATCCTCTTCCCGCTCAAACGCGGGGGACGCCGGGGAGAGGGCAAGTGGGTGCGGGTGGCCTGGGACGAGGCGCTCGACGAGATCGCCGCGAGAATCCGCCGGGCGATCACCGAGGGACGGCCCAACGAGGTAATGTACCACGTCGGCCGTCCCGGGGAGGACGGGTATACGGAGCGCGTCCTGGCAGCCTGGGGGGTGGACGGACACAACACGCACACCAACGTCTGCTCCAGCGGGGGGCGGGCCGGCTACCATTACTGGATGGGCCTGGACCGGCCGAGCCCCGACCACGCCAATGCGCGGGTGATCCTGCTGGTCAGCAGCCATCTCGAGGCGGGCCACTACTTCAACCCTCACGCGCAGCGCGTGATCGAGGCGAAGCAGAACGGCGCGAAGCTCATCGTGTTTGACACGCGGCTGTCGAACACCGCGACCCACGCCGACCACTGGGTGTCGCCCTATCCCGGCTCGGAGGCGGCGATCCTCCTCGCGATCGCCAATGACATGATCCAGAACGGCCGGTACGACCGAGAGTTCGTGCGCCGCTGGTGGAACTGGCAGGAATACCTCGCGGAGGAGCATCCCGGGGCGGCGGCGACCTTCGAGGCCTTCGAGGAGATCCTCAAGACCCTCTACGCCGACTTCACCTTCGAGTTCGCGGCGGCGGAGTCGGGCGTCGGCATCGAGGTGCTCCGGGAAGTCTCCCGCATCGTCGCCGCCGCCGGCACGCGGCTCGCCACACACACCTGGCGCAGCGCCGCGGCGGGGAATCTGGGCGGCTGGCAGGTACCGCGCACGCTCTTCCTCCTCAACGCCCTGCTGGGGGCGGTCGCGACCGAGGGGGGGACCTTTCCGAACGCGTGGAACAAGTTCGTGCCGCGTCCGATCTATCTGCCGCCGCATCCGCCAGGGTGGAACGAGCTCACCTGGCCCCGCGAGTACCCGGTGGCGATCAACGAGCTCTCGTTCCTCCTCCCGCACCTGCTGAAGGACGGGCGGGGGAAGATCGACGTCTACTTCACCCGCGTCTACAACCCGGTCTGGACCAACCCGGACGGGTTCTCGTGGATCGAGGTGCTGACCGACGAGCGCCTGGTGGGCCTGCACCTCGCGCTCACGCCCACCTGGAACGAGACGGCGTTCTTCGCCGACTATATCCTGCCGATGGGACACGCCTCCGAACGGCACGACCTGCATTCCTACGAGCAGTACAACGGCCAGTGGGTTGCGTTCCGACAGCCGGTGCTCCGCGCGGCGCGCGAGCGGCTGGGCGAGCGCATCACCGACACGCGGCAGGTCAATCCCGGCGAGGTCTGGGAGGAAAACGAGTTCTGGATCGAGTTGTCCTGGCGGGTCGACCCCGACGGCCGGCTCGGGATCCGGAAGTTCTTCGAGTCCGCGCAGCACCCCGGGCAGAAGCTGACCGTCGACGAGTACTACGGGTACATCTTCGACCACTCCGTCCCCGGCCTGCCGGAACGGGCCGCGGCCGAGGGGATTACCCCCCTCGAGTACATGCGCCGGTACGGAGCGTTTGAGGTCGCCGCCCAAATCGGCCCCGTCCACGAACAGCGGGTCCCCGCGCAAGAACTCGAGGACGTCCGCGTGGACCGGTTCGGGCGGGTCTACACCAGAGCGGCCGCCCCCGCCAACCCGAACATCGTTCCCACGGGAAGCCCGGAGCCCGACGCGGAGGGGCGCCGGCCCGTGGGGGTGCGGGTCGACGACGAGATCGTCCGCGGCTTTCCCACCCCCTCCGGGCGCCTCGAATTCTACTCCCACACCCTGGCCGCGTGGGGGTGGCGGGAGAGCGCCATCCCTTCCTATATAAAGAGCCACGTGCACCGCGACCAGCTCGCCCCGGACCAGATGGTCCTCATCTCCACCTTCCGCCTCCCGGTTCAGGTCCACACCCGCAGCGCGAACGCCAAATGGCTCGACGAGATTGCCCACACCAACCCGCTGTGGATCCATCCCGCCGACGCCGAGCGTCTCGGCGTTCGGACCGGGGATCTCGTTCGGGTGGAGACCGAGATCGGCGCCTTCGTCGTCAAGGCCTGGATCACGGAGGGCATCCGCCCCCAGGTCGTGGCGTGCAGCCATCACATGGGCCGGTGGAAGGTCCGGGAGGCCGGGCAGCGCCAGATGATGGCCACCGTCTCGCTGGAACAGAACCGCGACCGCTGGGCGATGCGGCAGCAGGAAGGGGCGCGACCGTATGCCTCCGCGGACGCCGACACGCTCAGGATCTGGTGGACGGACGTCGGCGTCCATCAAAACCTCACCTTTCCCGTGCATCCCGATCCGATCTCCGGGCAGCACTGCTGGCATCAGGCCGTGCGGGTCCGCAGGGCCGGGCCGGACGACCGGTACGGCGACATCACCGTCGACACCGCGCGGGCGGCGGACGTCTACCGCAAGTGGCTGGCGCTCACCCGGGGAGCGGACCGGCACTCGCCGGACGCCACCCGCAGGCCCTATTGGTTGATGCGGCCGCTGCGCCCGTCACGGGAGGCGTACCGTCTGCCGGACCGCCCGCTCCCGGCCGGCGTCGCCGGAGACTGATGGAGCTCTTCCGGGCCCTGGCCAGCCTGGCCGAGCCCCCCGGACCCGCGCAGATCCGCATCGGCGATCTCCTGGGTCTGCCCGAGCCCCCGGACGCGGCGCAGTACACCGAGGTGTTCGTCCTGCAGCTGTACCCGTATGCTTCGGCGTACGTCGGGGCCGACGGCATGCTGGGAGGGGAAGCGCAGGATCGCGTCGCCGGATTTTGGCGGGCCCTGAACCGAGTCCCGCCTGCGGAACCGGATCACCTCACGCCGCTGCTCGCCTTGTACGCCTCGCTGGCCGAAGGCGAAATGGGCGAACCCGACCGCGCGCGGAAGCTCCTCTGGGGCCGCAGCCGGAAGGCGCTGCTCTGGGAGCACCTGGCCTGCTGGCTGTTGCCGTATCTTGACAGGATGCGGGACGTCGCCCCCCCCTGTTACCGCGCCTGGGGAGATCTGCTCGCCGGAGCGCTGGCCGAGGAAGTCAGGACCCTCGGCCCCGCGGACGTCCTTCCGCTCCACCTCCGCGAGGCGCCTCCTCTGCCGGACCCCCGGGCGGAGCGGCCGGAGGAATTTCTCGCCGCGCTGCTCTCGCCGGTCCGCAGTGGGATGCTGCTCGTCCGCGCCGACCTAGCGCGGGCGGCGCGTGAGATGCAGCTCGGGCTGAGGATGGGAGAACGTCGCTTCATCCTCCGGTCCCTCCTCGCGCAGGATCCCGAGCACACGCTGGCGTGGTTGGCGGACGAGGCGCGCGCCTGGCGGGCACGGCACCTCGCCCACGAGCCCCTCACCGGCGCCGTGGCACGGTTCTGGGCGGGGCGCGCGGGGGCCGCGGCATCCCTGATCGAGACGCTGCGCCTCGATGAGCGGGCCGATCCCCATCCACAGCCGGGGCTGCGGACCTCGGCCGGTTGATGGCGTCTGCGCGACGCCTCTGAATCCCGCGACACGTGAAAGGGATTTTCTGCCGGCCCGACGAACGGGCCGCGGTGTCCAAGGAAAGTCAGATCATCACGGGAGGGGTGTGATCGTGGCAGATACGTCCGTCAAGTTTCCCTGGGGATCGTACTATCGAAATGGACTGATCACGCGCCGGCAATTCGTGAAGCTTACCGCGTTGCTGGGGGGAACCGCGGCGGCAGGATCGCGCATCCTATCCGCCCCCGCTCCGGCATCGGCCGCACTGGCGCCGGCCGCCAAGCAGGTTCTCCGCTATCCGAGCCAGGAGCCCCTTCATTTCGACCCAGCGACCATGGAGACGCGGCGTGAGATCCTGGTCGGCATGGCCCTCTTTGACCCGCTGATCACGTTCGACGACACCGGCCACATCGTCGCGGTGGCGGCACGGGCCTGGGAGGTGTCGAAGGACGGGCTCACCTACACCTTTCACCTCCGGCCCGGCATGCGCTGGTCGGACGGGCATCCCGTGACGGCCGCGGACTTCGAATACGCCTGGAAGCGCGTGGCGGACCCGGCGATCGCCAGCGACTACGCGTCGGCCCTCTACCCGATCAAGGGCGCGCTGGACTACAACAAGGGCACCACCAAAACCAGCGCCGGCGTCGCGATTAAGGCCGCCGACACCCTGACGCTCCGGGTAACCCTGACGGAGCCGGCGGCGTACTTCCCGCGGCTCGTCTCGACCTGGAACTACCTACCGGTTCCCCGCTGGCAGGTCGAAAAGTACGGGAAGAAATGGGTCGAACCCGGCAACCACGTCGGCAACGGCATGTTCACGCTTCAGAAGTGGGAGCATGATCGGGAATTGGTGATCGTGGCGAACCCCCACTACTGGGGGGCGAAACCCACGCTGCAGAGGATCGTCTTCACGTTGACCGACGATGCCTTCCGCACGAGCCTGCCGGCGTTCGAAAACAACGAGCTCGACGTCACCGATCAGATCCAGCCGGGGGACATCGAACGCGTCCGAAAGGACCCGACGCTCAGCAAACAGCTTCAAAAATACCGCTGGTCCGGGACCGCCGCGGTGTTCTGCGACACGACCAACACCAAATCGCCGCTCAGCAAGAGCAAGGTCCGGCAAGCGCTGTATCTGGCGATCGATCACAAGCGCGTGGCCAGCGACGTCCTCCGCGGCATCTACGACCCGGCGCCCACGATCACCCCGCCCGGCACAATCGGCTACCTCGCCACCCCACCGCTGACCGGCGGCGCGGACCGGGCGAGACAGCTGCTCGCCGAGGCGGGCTACCCGGACGGCAAGGGCTTTCCCGATGTTAAACTGGCGTGGGGCAAGCTCGTGACCTTCGACCTCGTCGCTCAGGCGCTGCAGCAGATGTGGCAGGACACCCTCAAGATCAACATCACCCTGCAGCGGATGGAGGCGAAAGAGTACAACGCCGCGTTCAACTCCTGGGCGAAGCAGCCCTACGACTGCTTCATCGACCGGTGGGGATCGGATTACGAAGATCCTGCCAACTGGGCCAACATCCTCTTCGACTCCGAACAGGACTTCTTCCACACCAAATGGCGCAACGACGCGTTCGACAAGCTGATCCGCAAGGGGGCCGGCGAGGGGAACCCGGCGGCGCGCAAGCAGATGTACGAGGCCGCGGAGAAGATCCTCAACACGGACCTCCCGGCGATCCCGATCTTCCACCTGGGGGTGATCGTGGCGGTGAAGCCCTGGGTGCAGGGTTTCCGGCTCCCGCCCGCCGCGACGGCCTGGTATGGAACGTTTGGGCGCGTGAAGATCCTCGACCACTAGGCACTCCGGGGCGCCGCGGGCAGTCGTCGCCGCGGCGCCCCGCACGTGGCCGGACATGGGACTCTACCTCGCCCGACGTCTGCTTCTCGCCGTTCCCACCATTGCCATCGTGTACACGGTGGCCTTCGTCCTCGTGCATGCCACGCCCGGGGGCCCCTGGGATAACGCGGAGAAACCGCTGGCCCCGCAAGTGATCGAAAACCTCAAGATCAAGTACCACCTGAAAGAGCCGATCTGGTCGCAGTATATGCTGTACCTGCGGGACGCGGCGCACGGTTCGCTCGGCCCTTCGTACGTGAACACCTCACGCGACGTCGCGGAGATCATCGCGGATTTCTTTCCCGTGTCGATCCAGCTGGGAGCGGTGTCGATGGTGCTGGCGCTCGCGGTCGGCATCCCGCTCGGGACGCTGGCGGCCGTCTACCGCAACACGCCGATCGATTACGCCGCGGTCGGCCTCGTGGCCGTGGGCATCTCGATCCCCAACTACGTGATGGCCACCATCCTCGTGACCGTCCTCGCGGTCTACCTGCACTGGCTGCCGACCGGCGGCTGGGGCGGGGTGCTGGACATACGGATCATCATCCCGGCGCTCGCGATCGGCTTCCGCCCCGCGACGACGCTCGCCCGCTACCTCCGGACGTCTCTCTTGGACGTCCTCAACCAAGACTACATCCGCACCGCACGGGCGAAAGGACTGGCGGGGGGAATCGTCATCATCCGCCACGGCCTCCGCAACGCCCTGATCCCGGTCGCGACGGTCTCCGGGATTCTGGTGGCCGACGTGGTCACCGGATCCTTCTTCGTCGAAACGATCACGCGGGTGCCCGGGATCGGCCGGTACTTCGTGACCGCCACCAGCGGGCGGGACTACCCGGTGCTCCTCGCGCTCGCGCTGCTGTTCGGCGTGATCATCATCACGATGAACATCCTGGTCGATCTGTCGTACGCGGTCCTCGACCCACAGGTGCGGTATGGGTGAGTCCACGCCCTTTCCCCTCCCCTCGTCGGCCGGGGGGGTGAGCGGACAACCGAGACGCCGCCATCCGGGACTTCGCGCCCTGACCCGGTTCGCCCGGCATCGGATGGCCGTCGCCGGCGCCCTCTTCCTCGCGATCGTCATCCTGGCGGGGGCCGGGGCGCCGATGCTCTCGGCCTACCGGTACGACCGCCAGGATCTGTTCGCGACCTACGCCGGCCCGTCGCGGACCCACTGGGCGGGGACGGATGCGCTCGGCCGGGACGTCCTGAGCCGGTTGGTGTACGGGGCGAGGGTCTCGATGAGCGTCGGGGTCATCACCGCGGCCCTGGTGTTGCTGGCCGGGGTTCCGCTGGGACTCGTCGCGGGGTACTTCGGCGGGACCTTCGACCTGCTGCTGATGCGCGTGGTGGACATCGTCTACGCCATCCCGTACCTCCTCCTGGTCATCCTCCTGCAAACGTTTTTCACCTCCTTTCTCCCCACGGTCCGGCACGGACCGCTGGTCTGGCTCCACCTGCTCAACCGTCACACGGGGGGGGTGGCGGCGATCGTGCTGGCCCTGGCCCTTGTCGGCTGGCTGGACGTGGCTCGGATCGTGCGCGGCCAGGTCCTGACCGTCCGGAATCGCGAGTTCGTTCTGGCGGCGCGCAGCCTCGGGGCGTCTGACCGGCACATCATGGCCGCCCACCTCCTGCCCAACGTCGCCGCGGCCATCATCGTTGCGGCAACCCTCTCGATTCCGTTTTTCGTCATCGCGGAAGCGGGGCTCAGTTTTCTCGGCCTGGGCGTCCAGCCGCCGGTGCCGAGTTGGGGGACGATGATCGCCGAGGGCATCGATTCGATCGAATCCTATCCGCGCCTGGTGATCGGCCCGGGACTGGTCCTCGCCGCCACGCTCCTCAGCCTGAACTTCATCGGCGATGGACTCCGAGACGCCCTCGACCCCGGAATAGAACGGTAGCCGCTCCCCGCCGACCGCCGCGGGCGTCAGCGCTTGACGGCCCCGAACGTGAGGCCGGTCACGATGTGGCGCTGCACGATGAGCGTCAGCACCACCACCGGCAGCGTAATCATCGTCGCCGCGGCGGCGAGCGGACCCCATTCGATCTCCTCGTAGTTGATCATGTTGAACACCGCGATCGGGAGGGTACGGGTGTGCCGCCCGGCGAGGATCACCGAGAACAGGAAGTTGTTCCAGGAGAAGATGAAGCTGAGGATGGCCGCGGCCACGATCCCCGGGCCGACCAGCGGGACCGCCACCCGCCAGAACACGCTGTAGTAGGAGCACCCGTCGATCAGGGCGGCATCGTGCAGCTCCAGCGGGATGTCCTCGAAGAACCCGATCATCACCCAGATGATCAGGGGGAGACCGACCACGAGATGGGTGAGGATCAGCGCCTGGTAGGTATCCACCATGTGCAGGCTCCGGAACAGGATGTACCAGGGAATCAGGTAGCTGATCCCGGGGACGATCCGGGCGACGAGGACGGTCAGGGCCAAACCGCCCTGGCGCCAGCGGGCGATGCTGAACGCGGCGGGGAGCCCGACCGCGAGCCCGATCACCGTGCTCCCCACGGCGACGACCAGGCTATTCCAGATGTATTGCAGGAACGGGTTTTTGGCGAAGACCTCCGCGTAGTTCTTGACGGTGACCGCGAACCGGAAGAAATGCGGCGGGTACCCTGCGGCCTCCACCTGGGTCTTCAGGGAGAGCGTCACCATCCAGTAGAACACGAAGGCCGCCGGCAGCATCACGGCGATCACCATCGCATAGAAGCCCGCGGTGCGGAGCCGGTCCACGGCCCGGCGCCTTCGCCCGGCCGGAATCCCCGCCCCGGCGGCCCGCGCTACCACTCCGCCCTCCGCACCTTCATTAAGACCAGCGACGCCCCCAAGACGATCGCAAACAGCACCACCGCCATCGAGGAAGCATACCCCATGTTGAAGTACGAGAATGCCTGATTGAACAGCAGCAGGTTGATCGTCTCCGACGCGTTGGCGGGCCCTCCCTGCGTCATGACGAAGATGATGTCGAACGTCTTGATCGCGTCGATCGCGCGGAAGAGGACCGCGACAACCAGCACCGGGCGCAGCAGCGGCAGCGTGATGTGCCAGAAGGCGCGAAGCGCCGTCGCGCCGTCGATGACCGCGGACTCGTAGGGTTCCTTCGGCAGCGCCGCCAGCCCCGCGAGCGCGATCAGCATGATGAGCGGCGTCCACTCCCACACGTCGACCAACCCCAGCGCGTAGAGCACGGTGTGGCTGCTGTAGATCCACTTCTGCGGCGGCAGGCCGACCCGGGTCACCAAGTAGTTCATCACCCCAAGCGTGGGGTGGTACATCATCACAAAAATCAAGGCGATCGCCGTGGGCGTCGCCACCATCGGCAGGATCGACAGCGTCCGGATCAGCCCGCGTCCCCAGAACTCCCGGTTGAACAGCAGCGCCATCGCCACGCCCACGACGGTTTCGACGGCCACCACCAGCGCCGCGAACAGCAGCGTCCGGACGAAGGCGCCTCGAAACCTTGGGTCGCCCAGGATGTGTGCGTAGTTTGAGAGGGCGACGAACTTCGGCGGGGCCAGGCTCGACAGGAACCACTCCTGCAGGCTCATCCACCCCGTGTACAGCACCGGATAGACGATGATCAGCGCGACGACGATGACCGCGGGCGCCGGGAAGATGACGGGGGCGTGGCGGTGGGCAAACCGCCCCAGGCGGCCCCGCATCCCCCGCGGGGCCGGGGCGCCCGGTGGACACACGGCCCGCGCCGGCTCTGCCTTGATCACCCTTCATCCCCTCGCCGCGAAAAGAGCCCGACCCTCCCGCGCCGGACGCTGCCGCCGGCGGAGGGCCGGGCTCTCATCGGAAGACGGCGCCGCTATTTCTCGGTCTTGTCCAGCATCTCCTGGAACTGCGTGTTGGCCTCCGCGATCACGTCCGCCGACTTGGCCCCCTCGATGGCCTTCTGGATGGCGACGCCGATGATGTCTCGATACTGTGTGACGTCGACGATCTCCGGCAGCCCCGGGCGGCTGATCTTCAGGCTGTCCTGATACGCCTGGTACCAGCTGAGCGGCATCTTATGTTTGGCCTTGATCTCCGGCAGCCCCCAGCTGGACGCGCGGCCGACGCCAACGCCGGAGAGCAGCTCGCGGTTGCAGTTGGTCTTGCTGGTCGCCCACTCGCTGAACAAGTACGCGGCTTCTTTGTGCCGGCTCTGGCCGCTCACGGCCATCGCGTTGGTGAACGTCGGGGCGAAGCGGCCGGCGGGGCCGCCCGGCAGCGGAGCGTATCCGACCTTGCCGACGATCTTCGACTTCGTGGGGTCCTCGAATTGGTTGGCGAAGTTCACGCCGTCGATGTAGATGGCGACCTGGCCTTGGATGAATGCCGCGCTGCACTCGTACCAGTTGAAGTTGACGACGCCGGGCGGGGCATATCGCCGCAGCATCCCCGCGTACCAGTCCATGGTCTTGATCCAGGCCGGGGTGTTCATCGCCGATTTCCGGTCGGCGGTCAGATACTGCCCGCCCATCGCAAAAAGCACGAAGGCCCAGGGCGTGGCGTTGGCGTTCTTGAGCCCCCGCATGACGAAACCGTACATGTTCGGCGGGTTGTGCAGCTGCTTGGCCTGACTCTCCAATTCGTCCAGGGTCTTCGGCGGCCCCCACCCCTTCTGATCAAAGAGATCCTTCCGGTAGAACAGGACGAACGGATCCGGGAAGGTGGGGAGGGCGCTGATCGACTTGTCGGGCTCGGTGACCGCGTCCACCGCGCCCTTGGTCATGTCGCTCCACGCATAATCCTCCGCCGTCAAGCTCTTGTCTTTCAAATCGTCGTTCAGCGGCAGGAACCATCCGGACTTCCAAAAGCGCCGCTTTTCGACATGCATGCTGGCGTGCCAGGCATCGATGTCTCCGGATCCCGCCGCCATCTGCACGACGAGCTTCTCGCGGCCCTGGACCTCCGGAATGACCTCGTGCTGGATCTTTATGCCGGTGAGCGATTCAAACTCGGGAAAGTGCTTCTCGATCTCGTCGACCCACGGGTGCTTATAGAAGAGCAGGGACAGCGTCGTGCCTTTGTACCGCTGCCAGTTGACGCTCCCCGCCGCGGCCGGCGAGAGCGCGAACGGGCTGACCGCGGCCCCCGCCGCCGCGGCCGCACCCAGCCTCAGCAGCTGCCGCCGCGTCATCCCAGGAGACTGAACGCCCTTCCCACTCTGCGTTCTGCCCATGCGCTCCTCCTCGCTGCGCCCCCCGCGCGGGGCCCCGGCAAGGACACGGCCCGCACCGGCGCGGACGGGCGGAAAACTCGCCAGGCGATGTTAGCCAGCAGGCCCTCAAACTCCTTGCGGGGCTCACCGCAGCGGCTGCAGCCGCCACGAGCCAACGAGGGCGACGATCAGGAGAAGAGCCCCCAGCGCGGCGACGAGGCCGGTGATCTCAACCGGCTGCGATTCCCACCCCACGCTGCGGGCGAGCGTGCGATAAACCGCGCGCAGCGCCCCGGCGGACGTGGGATGAAAGTACTCGCCGCCGGTCCGGTGCGCCACCGCGCGCAGGGTTTCTTCGTCCAGCGGGCCGCCGACCATCCAACGGTTGTCGGGGGTGATCGGCTGGCCGATGCCGACGGTATACACCGTCACCTCCTCGAGCCGGGCCAGGTCCGCCGCCGCGAGCGGGTCCATCCCGGCGTTGTTCTGCCCGTCCGACATGAGGACGACGATGCCGGGAGGCCGGGGGCCGGGCGGTCGTGGAGGAATGGTGCCGTCGGGCAGCGGGCGGACGCGCCCGGGAAGGGCGGCGACCGCCTCCATCAGGCCATCGCCGATCGCGGTCCGGTGCCTCAGGCTGATCCCCGCGATCGCTTCCTGCACCCGCTGGTGATCATCGGTGGGCAGGAGGTGCAGGACGGCGTTGCCCGCAAACGTGACCAGCCCGATCCGGATGTGCCCCGGCAGCGCGGCGACAAATGCCTTGGCCGCCGCCTGGGCGGCCGCCAGACGCGTGGGGGTCACGTCCCGGGACAGCATGCTGCCGCTCACGTCGATGGCGAGCATGATCGCCGACTGGTCGGTCGGGATCTGGATGGGGACGACCGGCCGCGACACGGCGAAGGCGACGACGGCGAGCGCCAGCAGAAACGCGGCCGGAGGGATATGGCGGCGAAGGCGACGGCGGGTCCCCATCGCCAGGACCGCGACATCGAGGCGTGGAAACCTAATCGCGGAGGGGGGGCGGAGGCGCAGCAGCCACAGATACGCCGCCGCGGCAAACGGGACGACGAGGAGCCCCCAGAGGAAGACCGGCCAGCGGAAGCTAACCACGGACAATCATCACCTGCCGGTCGGCGTTGGATCCGACCGGGATGGTCTCGACGGGCGGGTGGACGTTTGCCCCCCCTTCGCGAATGCCGGGAAGGGATCCTGCTCGTCCACAACGCGGCCAACATATATTCGTTACAGAAATCCCCGATGATGGGAGGCACGAGCTCACAGGCTTCATTCGTGGGGAGGGAGCACCTATGAGAAACATCGTGGCAGGGTTGATCGGGATCGCCTGCGCGCTCCTGTACGCCGCTCCGCCGACAGGCGCGGCGATGATGGGCGGGGACGTGAAGAAGGAACTGCAGACCGCCATCTTTCACTCCAGCGAACTGGCCCAGCGGGGCAACGCGGTTGCGGCCGCGAAGTTGCACCTGCAGCACGTGATCAACTGCCTGGAGGGTCCGAACGGCGCGGACTTCCAGACCTCCGCCGGCTACCCGTGCCAGGGGATGGGCAACGGCATCATCCCCGATCTGAAGGCCCAGGTGGCGGCGAAGGTTCCAGGGGCCGACGAGGCAATGAAGCAGGCCATGCTCGCCTGGACCCTCGCCAAGCAAGGCATCGCGAAGAACGACGTCAACGAGGTCCAGCCCTGGGCGAAGGTGGTGTCCGACTACCTGAAGGCCGCGCTCCAGGCCCTGGGCTCCTAACTCAGCGGATCGTCCGGATCGACGGCGCGGCCTGACCGCGCCGACCCCTTGCGGGTCCCGGCCGCAGCGACCGTTCGCAGGTCGCTGCGGCCGTCGGGTTCACCGCGCAACTCCCCCGGAGGGACGCTGTCGAAGGGGGAGCGGCGCGAGCGGAGGCGAAGCCGTGCGGAACGGTACACACCGTCCCGAGCGGCGCCTCAGACCGTGATCGGCTGGCCGCGGGGGGGGATCTCGGTGGGGATCCCGCGCGCGGAGAGCACGCCGGCCAGCCCGGCCGCCTCACCCTCCTCCCCGTGCACGCAGTACACCCTCCCGACCTTCGGCACCCGCTGCACCCACTCCACCAACTCGGCTCCGTCGGCATGGGCGCTGAATGCCGCCAGGACCGCGACCCGCAGCCGGACGTCAAAGGGTTCCCCGTAGACCCGCACCGGCGAGACGCCGTCGACGAGACGGCGGCCGAGGGTGTTCGCCGCCTGGAACCCCACGATGAGCAGCACGGATCTGGGGTCGGCAATGTGATGGCGGAGATGCTGGAGGATCCGCCCGGACTCGCACATCCCCGAGGTGGCGATCACGAGGAACGACTCGGCTTTGGTGTTCAGCGTCTTCGACTCCTCCGCCGACCGCAGGTAGCTGAGCCCCTTGAACCCGAAGGGATCCTGCCACTCCAAGTGCGTTCGGACTTCGTCGTCAAAGCACTCCGGATGGAGCCGGAAGATCTCGGTCGCGTCCACCGCCATGGGGCTGTCGACGTAGGTCGCCACCGCGGGCACCCGGCCGGTTTCGCGCAGCCGGTGGAGCGCGTAGGTGATGTCCTGGGCGCGCCCGACGGCGAACGACGGGATGAGAACCTTGCCGCCGCCGGCGACGGTCTCGCTGACGATCTCGCCCAGCTTGCGCTCGCCTTCGGCGATCGGGGGGTGCCGGCGGGTTCCGTAGGTCGATTCCATCAGCAGGACATCGACGGCCGGCAGCGGCTCGGGGTCGCGGAGGATGGGTGCCCCCGGACGTCCGAGATCGCCCGTGAACCCGAGCGTGCGTCCCGCGGCCTCGATGCTCGTCACCGCCGACCCGAGGATGTGCCCGGCGTCGCGAAAGGTGACCGTCGCGCCCCCGATCGGAAACGCCCGCCCGTAGGGGACCCCCACGAGGTGGCCGATCGCCGCCTCCGCCTCTTCGGCGCTGTACAGCGGTGGGGAGGACGGTTTCCCACCGGTGCGCCCCCGCTTCGCGAGAAACACCGCGTCCTGGTGCTGAACCTTCGCGCTGTCGCGGAGGATCAGCCCCGCAAGATCCCGCGTCGCCGGCGTGCAGTAGATCGGACCGGAGAACCCTTGGCTGACGAGGGTGGGAAGGTTGCCGCAGTGGTCGAGATGCGCGTGAGAAAGGACCACGGCGTCGATGCTGGACGGTGGAAACGGGAGATGGGCGTTCACCTCGTAGGCCTCATCCCGCCGCCCCTGAAACAGCCCGCAGTCGAGCAGCAGACGGACCCCGGACGTCTCGACCAGGTGCATCGATCCCGTCACGGTGCGCACCGCGCCATAGCAGGTCACTTCCATCGCCGGCGCCACGGCAGCGGCCCTAGGCGCGCGCGGGCCGCGACGCGGCGGCGGGCGCCCCGGCTCCCGGTCTGACCTCGTACCGCCGCAGCGCGTCCCAGTCGAACTCCACCCCATGGCCCGGGACCGATGGGGGGGTCAGGCATCCCCGCTCGGCCCGCAGCGGCGTCCGGAGCACCCCCAGGTCCGCCAGGCTGCCCCCATCGACGTCTTCGAGGACCGTGGCGTTCGACACGGCGCAGTGGAGGTGGCAGGAGATCTCGGCCATCAGGTGCCCGGAGACGAGGAGGTTGTGGCTCTCGGCCAGGTGGGCAATCTTCATCCACTCGGTGATGCCCCCCACCCGTGCCACGTCGGGCTGCACGATGTCGACCGCCGACTGGCGCACGTACTCGGCAAACTGATACGTGCTGTGAACGTTCTCGCCGAGGGCCACGGGCAGAGGCACGTGCGCTTTCACCCAGGCGTTTCCTGGGACGTCGTCCGCGAGCACCGGCTCCTCGATCCAGTGCGGGGCGAAGGGCTCGAGCATCCTGACCCGCCGCACCGCCTCCGCCGCCGTCCACTTTTGGTTGGCGTCAACCATCAGCCGGGCGCGTGGGCCAACCTGCTCACGTACCGCCCGCACGCGTTCCACGTCCGCGTCCGGATCGTCCGACCCGACCTTCATCTTAAACGCCTGATACCCGCGCCGCTGCCAGCCCTCGACCTGCGCGCGCAACTCGGGGAGCGGCAGGTGGAGGTTGACCCCGCTGCCGTAGGCGACCACGGGCTGCACCCGGCCGCCGAGCACCTCAGCCAGCGGCCGGGCGGCGGCCCGGGCGGCGAGGTCCCACAGCGCGATGTCCAGCGAGGCCAGGGCCAACCGGGCGATCCCGCCGGCGGCATCATGCGTGCCCTGCCAGAGTTCGTGCCAGATCCGGCCGATCGGCGCGGGGTCGCGTCCGTCGATCATGGGCAGCAGGTAGTCCGAGAGCAGCGCCGCGACTGCGGTGCCGCCGGTCCCGATCGTGTAGGCCCAGCCGACCCCGCCGAGTTTGGCATCGGTCGCCACCCGCGTGATGATGAGCTCGTGATGCGTGATGCGATGCGTCGCGCTTCCCCATGGTGCCGGCAGCGGCACCCGGTAGCAGCGAGCCTCGGTTGAGACGATCTTCACCGTGTTCCCCTCCCACCGCGGCCGATTCGCCGGAGGACGAGCAGACGGCCGGTGCCCGGCCGAACCCCAGGCTGGCAACCGCGCCGGGCGCGGCCCGTCCCCGGCGCTATTCGGCCGACAGCGTATCCCGGCGGCGGCCGCCTTGAAGGATCAGCCCGACACGCCGCAGGGAGCTGATATCCTCGAGCGGGTTGGCGTCCACGCTGATCACGTCGGCCAACTTCCCGGGCTCGAGAGTCCCCACCTCGTTCGCCAGCCCGATCGCCTCGGCGGCACGGCGGGTGGCGGCCTGAATCGCATCGTGCCGGTCCGCTCCCCATTCGACGACCTGGGCGATCTCCCACCACATCAGGCCGTGCATCGAATCGGTGCCGAGCGCCCACCGGACGCCGCTCTCGAGCACAGACCGGAAGGTCTCCTGAGACCTCGCGCGCGCTTCCTTGAGCTTGGCCATGATCGACGGCTCGTGAGCATCCCCCTTCTCGATGCCGTCGGGATGGCCGCTCACCGCGTTGTTGGTCACCAGCCATGTGCCGCGCTTGCGCATGGCCACGAAGTCGTCCGGGTCGCACAGCTTGCCGTGTTCGATCGTGTCGACCCCTGCGTCGATGCAGATCTTCACCCCGGGACCTCCGTGGGCGTGGACGGCGATGGGCTTGTTGTTCCGGTGCGCCTCCTCCACCGCCACCTGGACCTCGTGGGGGGTGTAGGCGTACCAGCGGGTGGACGTTCCCTTGCTCGAAGTGCCGCCCGTCATGAAGAGCTTGATGAGGTCGGCGCCTCTGGCCACGTTTTCCCGGATACGCTTGCGAATCTCGTCCTCCCCGTCGGAGTACGTCAGCGCGGCACCGTGCCCGTTGCGGGCGGTGATCGGCCGGGTCGCGACCAGGAGCCGCGGGCCGGGGAGCGTTCCCGCGGCGATGGCTCCGCGCAGGTCGACGTCGATGAAGTGCTCCTCGCCCACCACCCGCATCGTAGTCACGCCGGACCGCAGGTCGAGGCGGAGGTTCTGGATCGCCCGCAGCAGCTGCGGCACCGGGGGCTGGCGGAGCTGGCCGATCTGGTCCCC
The DNA here is from genome assembly GCA_035307765.1 of bacterium. Classification (NCBI taxonomy): domain Bacteria; species bacterium. The sequence goes on from DATGHU010000032.1 coordinate 139,053, forward strand.
CAGGCCGGGGACGATCGAGGCGTGGGAATGGGCATCGACAAAACCCGGCAGGAGGGTCTGCCCGCCGCAGTCGATCACCTCGGCCCCCTGCGGGATGGGGAGGTCCGCCTCGCGGCCGACCGCGGTGATCCGCTCCCCCTCCACCAGCACCACCCCCCGCTCGATCGGCGGGCGGCCGGTGCCGTCAATGATGCGCCGTGCCTTAATCGCGAGACGCGCTGCGTGCATCGTCCGCTCCTCCGGGTGAGCTCGATCTCCATGAGGAGCATCCCCGTCCAAGGTGATCCGCGCCGACCCTCAACGCCCCACCGGGACGGCGGGCCGCTCGCGCCGGGATCGGTGCGGACCCGGCCCAGCCCGGTTTCGCCGGGGGCGTGCCCCGTCCCTGTGAGCAGGCGGGAGCGAGGTGGGGAGAGAAAGGAGGCGTATGACTACACATCCGCTCAGGATCGGCGTGCTCGGCGCGGGGGCTTGGGCCTGCCACGCTCATATCCCCGGGTGGCTGCGCGATCCGCGCTGCCGTGTCGTGACGGTCTGCGACGTTGACCCGGCCAAGGCGCAGGATGCCGCTCGGCACTTCGACATCCCGGACCCCAGCGACAACTGGAAGGCGGTCGTCGACCGGCCCGACCTCGATGTCATCGACGTCGTGACGCCCTCCCACACCCACCACGAACTATCGCGCGCGGCGCTCCTGGCGGGGAAGCACGTCCTCTGCGAAAAGCCCGTGGCCTTTGATTTCCGGGACACCCTCCGGGCGGCGGACCTCGCCAAACGTCAGGGACGCCTGACCAAGTTGGGCTTCACGTTCCGCTACAGCCCGGGGGTCCGGTACGCAAAGTCGCTGATCGACGGCGGGTTCGTCGGCACCCCGTTCATCTTCAACGGGTACGAGCAGAACTCGCAGTGGCTGGACCCAAAAACCCCGCTCCGCCAGGTGGATCCCGGCGCCGATCCCTCAATCCTGCGGGTGTCATCGCTCGAGGGGTACGGGGCGCCGATCATCGACATCGGTCACTGGTGGGTGGGCGCCGGGTACGCGCGCGTCGTCGGCACGATGCGGAACTTCATCCCGGAACGGATGGTGCGCGCCACCGGCCGGATGATGCGGATGAACATCGACGACGGGGCGGTCTACATCGGCGAGTACCAGAACGGGGCCGTCGGGTCGATCCAAACGAGCTACGTGACGATCGGCAACTACCCGGGGATCGAGGCACGGATCTACGGGACCCGCGGCGCGATCATCTGCCGCCTGGTCGAGGAAGGCGGGGTTGCGGAAACGATCAAGGTCGCCACCCCCGACCAGGTGGAGTTCCGGCCCATGGAGATCCCGGCCGAATTTTACCCGGCGGGCGGCCACGCCAGGGAGTCGTGGCGCTCGCTCTTCTACGCCAACCTCATCAAGGATTTCATCGACGAGATCCTGGATGGGGGCGGCCGCAACCAGGGCAACTTCGAGGACGGCGCGCGGGTCCAGGAAGTGATCAACGCCGTCGAACGCTCCTTCCGGGAGCGCCGCTGGGTCGACCTGCCGCTCGAGCGATAGCCGGCGATGACACGCCCCCCCGCCGGCCCCGCGGCCCTCGACGACTTCTTCGCCTCCTATTACCGGCGTCGCCCGGTCAGCGCGACCTTCATCGGGATGCACGACTACGACGACCACCTCCCCGATTTCTCCGCGCGCGGGGTCGACGACACCCGCGCAGAGATGGCGGCGATCCGGAAGCGGCTGCGCGCTCTGCCCCCCGGACCGCTCACGGACGCCGAGGCGATGGACCTGGCGCTGGCCGAGGGGTTCCTGGACATCCAGGAATGGGAGTTCGCGTCGCCCCACTTCCACCGCGGCAACCCCTGCCTCTACACCGGCGAAGCCGTGTTCGGCGTGATCGGTCTCTTCTTGCGCGACTTCGCCCCCCCCGCCCGGCGGGTCGGCGCGGCGATCGCCCGGATGGCCGCGGTTCCCCGGCTCCTCGCGCAGGGCCGGGCCAATCTCGTCGAAGCCCCGCGGGGCTGGGTCGAGCGGGCGATCCAGGAGTGCATCGGCGCGCGCGCGTTCTTCCAGTCGGGCATCGAGGCCCTCATCCGGCAGCACGGCATCCGGGACCCACAGTTCCACTCCACCGCCGCGGCGGCCGCCGCGGCCTTCGCCGAGTTCCAATCGTTCCTGGAAACGGACCTCGGCCCCCGGGGAGGCGAGGCGTACGCCTGCGGCGGCGAGGCCTTCGCCCTCTACCTGCGCCGCGGGCACTTCCTCGAGATCGACGCCGCCGCCGTGCGCGCGGCCGCCGAGGAGCAGATTGCCGCGTGCGAGGGGGAGCTCGCATCGTGCGCCCGAGCGGTTGGAGCCCGGGACTGGCGCGACGCCCTCGCCCAGCTCGCCGACCGGCACCCGGCGGCCGACGCCTACCACGGCCGATTCTCCGAACTCTGGACGGCGGCGCGGGAGGCCGCGCTGGCCCACCACCTCCTCACCTGGCCCGACTACCCCATCGACTACCGCCCCCAGCCCGCCTGGGCCCGCGGAGCCGCCCCGTACCTCTACTTCCTCCCGTACCGCTCGCCGGCGCCTTTGGACCGCCTGCCGGTCGTGGACTACCTGGTGCCCCCGCTCGATCCGGAGATGCCGTCCGAGGAACAGGCCCGCCGCCTGCGCGCCGTGAACGACAGCGTGATCAAGCTGAACCACGTCGTCCATCACGGAGGGATCGGCCACCACATCCAGAACTGGTACGCCTACCGCGCCGCCTCCCGGATCGGCCGGGTGGCCGCGGTTGACTGTGCGCTGCGGATCGCGATGTTCTGCGGGGGCACGATGGCGGAAGGGTGGGCGTGCTACGCGACCGACCTGATGGACGAGATCGGCTTTCTGAGTCCGCTCGAACAATGCGCCCAGGTTCACGCCCACCTCAGGCAGGCGGCGCGGGCCTTCGTCGACGTGAACCTGCACCACGGAACCTTCACGCTGGAGGAGGCGGCGGCGTTTTACCAGGAGCGTGTCGGCCTCGCCCCGGGAGCGGCCCGGGCCGAAGCGATCAAGAACAGCATGTTCCCCGCGACGGCGATGATGTACATGGTCGGCACCCGCCTCATCCACGAGCTTCGGCGCGAGCTCGCGGCCCGGCGCCCTGACGCGTTCGATCTGCGCCGCTTCCACGACGACGTCCTGGGGTACGGTTCGGTGCCGGTGGCGTTGATCTCGTCGGCGATGCGAACGGCACACGCGTTGGTCTAGGTCAGAGGCCACATCGGGGTCAAAAGGAGGATGAATCGATGAGCACGGATGACCGTGTTGGGAGACGGAGCAACGCGAAGCGGTCCCGGCGGCTGGGGCGCCGGGAGTTCCTCGCCGCGGCCGGCGCCTGGGCCGGGGCGGCCGGCCTGGCGGCGGGCGGGATGGTCCGGCTGGCCGACGCGGCTTCCGGCGGGGGGGGAACGCTGACCTACGGGCTCGGCTTCGACCTGGACGACACGATGGACCCGCAGGTCACCAACTTCGACTCCACGATCCGGGTGACCCTCAACATCTGCGAGCCGCTGGTCTGGGAACCCACGCCCGGGAAGTTCCTCCCGGCGCTCGCCGAGTCGTGGCAGGTCTCGCCCGACGCCAAGACCTACACCTTCCGGCTGCGGAAGGGGGTGAAGTTCCACGACGGGACCCCGTTCACGGCCGAGGCGGTCAAGTTCACGATGGACCGGGTTGTGGCCCCCGAGACCAAGGCGGGCCAGTCGCACGATCAGCTCGGCCCGTACGACCACACCGAAGTCGTCGACGACTACACCGCCAAAATCGTGATGAAGGACGGCTACGCGCCGCTGCTCACCAACCTGAACGGGTACCTCGGGATCGTCTCGCCGACCGCGGTGAAGAAAATGGGCCTGGCGGATTTCGCCCGCCACCCCGTCGGCACGGGGCCGTTCACGTTCAAGGAGTGGATCCCCAAGGATCATATCACGCTCGTCCGCAACCCCGCCTACAACTGGGCGTCGTCGATGTTCAAGCATCAGGGGGCGGCATACCTCGACCAGGTGATCTTCAAGATCATCTCGGAAGGCTCGGTGCGGACCGGAACGCTGAAGTCGGGGGAAACGCAGTACATCGACGACATCGACCAGCTCGCGTACGATTCGCTGCGCAGCGACAAGCGGTTCGTCGTGATCGAGCGCGGCCAGCCCGGCTCGGGGTTCGTCCTGCTCTTGAACGTCACGACCAAGACCCCGGTCGCGGACCTGGCCGTCCGCCGCGCGATCGAGTACGGGGTCGATCGAGAGGGATTGAACAAATCGGTCTTCCACGGCCTCATGCGGGTCGCCTGGAGCCCACTGATGCGGCCGACCTTTGGATACGATCCCTCGACCGAGAGGATTTACAGCTTCGATCCGACGAAGGCGAAGCAGCTCCTGGACGAGGCCGGCTGGAAGGCCGGATCCGACGGCATCCGCGAGAAGGGCGGCCAGAAGCTCACGATCGACTTTCCCATCATCAGCCGGCCGCGAGATAAGGCGATGGCGGAGTCGGTGCAGGCGAGCCTGCGGGATGTCGGCATCGACGTCAAGGTCACGCCCCTCGAGCGCGCCGCCTTCCGGGACATCGTGCGGCAGAACCGGTACGACGTCAATTTCATGTGGTTCTCCTACGGAGACCCGGACGTGCTGCGGACGATCTTCCACTCGGCGAACATCAACGCGTTCAACCGCGCGCGGTACCAAGTCCCCGAGGTCGACAAGATGCTGGAGGAGGCGGCGGCCACCACCGACCGGGCCCGCCGCGCCGGGCTGTACTCGCGAATCCAGCAGCGGGTCCTGCGGGACGCGGTCTGCGTCCCCCTCGTCGATACGCTCACCTACAATGCGAAACGGGCCGAGGTCCAGGGCGACGCGATCGACGCGCTGGCGTCCTACGTGTGGTTGTACGACGTGCAGATCAAGAAATAGCGGCACGCGGGGGCGGGGCGGGCGACACCCCGCCCGCCCCCGCTGCGGCCGGCCCGGAATCGGACCCCGCCCATGGAGGCGGTCCGGCCGGGCGAACCGGTAACCCACAATGGTGCGCTACATCGTCCAGCGGGCCCTGCAGCTGATCCCGATCCTCATCGGCATCTCGGTGCTGACGTTTCTGATGCTCCATCTGGTCCCCGGCGATCCGGTCCTGATTTTCGCCGGCGACAAGCCGATGACGGAGGAGCGGGCCGCGGAGATCCGCCACCAACTCGGGCTGGACCGCCCGATCTGGGTGCAGTACTGGGATTACGCCACCCACGCCGTCCGCGGCGATCTCGGACGGGGGCTGCGCAGCCAGCGGCCCGTGCTGGACAGCATCCTGGAAGTGGTACCCGGCACGACCGAGCTGACGCTGGCGGCACTCGCGATCGCCGCCGCGGCGGGGGTCACCCTCGGCGTCGTGGCCGCGCTGATGCACGGCACGTGGGTCGACACCGCGGCGATGGCGTTCGCGATCCTCGGGGTGTCGATGCCGGTGTTTTATCTGAGCCTGCTGATGATCTTCTTTTTCTCATTCACCCTGGGGTGGCTCCCCGCCACCGGCCAAGGCGGCCTGGAGCGCCTGATCATGCCGGCGACGGCGCTGGGCCTGATCTCATCGGCGGTCCTCGCCCGGTTGGTCAGGTCCGGGATGCTGGCGGTGCTCCGCCAGGAGTTCATCGTGACCGCGCGGGCGAAGGGGCTGGCGCCGCGCGCCGTGGTGTGGCGCCACGCGCTGAAGAACGCGCTCATCCCGACGATCACCATGCTCGGCCTGCAGCTGGGGGCGCTGCTGGGGGGTGCCGTCGTCACCGAGACGATCTTCTCGCGCCCCGGGGTCGGCCGGCTGGCCGTCGATGCGATCCTCGCCCGGGACTTCCCGCTGGTCCAGGGGACGGTGTTGTTCGCGGCGGTCGCCTACGTCCTGGTCAACCTCCTCGTGGACGTATCGTATGCGGTCGTCGACCCTCGGATCCACTACGGATAATCGACACGAAACCGGGAGGAGGATCGAGGTTGCCGGACGGAGCGAGCGCGAATGAATGAGACCTCGCTGGCGCGTCCCCGGGAGGCGCAGGCCTCCGCGCGGGTGCGCCGCCACCCGGCGCTCGAGACGGGACGGCGGATCGGACGAAGCCCGAGCGCGGTGGTCGGGGGGATCCTGCTGCTGGTGATCGGGGGGGCGGCGGTCCTCGCGCCACTGATCAGCCCGTTCAATCCCGTGAAGGCGAACCAGCGCTTCCCCCTCGATCCTCCAAGCGCCGCCCACCTGATGGGAACCGACCGGTTCGGCCGCGACATCCTGTCCCGCGTTCTCTGGGGGGGCCAGCTCTCGCTGTCGGTGGGCCTCGTCTCCGTGGGGATCGCCGCCTGCATCGGGGTGACGTTGGGGCTGGTCTCGGGCTACTACGGGCGGCGCACGGACGCCGTCATCATGCGGCTGGTCGATCTGCTGCTGGCGTTTCCGGGGATCCTGCTCGCGCTGGCGATCATCGCCACGCTCGGCAGCAGCCTGCAGAACCTCATGATCGCGGTGGGCATCTCCGCGATCCCCAACTACGTACGGGTCACCCGGGGTGCGGTGCTGAGCCTGAAGGAGCAGGAGTTCGTGCTCGCGGCGCGGGTGGTCGGCTGCCGCGACCACACGATCATCTTCCGGCACATTCTGCCGAACGTGATGGCCTCCCTGACCGTCCTCGCCACGCTCGGGATCGCCGCGGCGATCATCACCGGGTCGGCGCTGAGCTTCCTCGGCCTGGGGATCCGCCCTCCCACACCGGAGTGGGGAAACATGCTGGCCGAGGGACGCGAGTTTCTCGAGCACGCCTGGTGGGTGGCCTTCTTCCCCGGCATCGCCATCATGCTGGCCGTCCTCTCCATCAATCTCCTGGGCGACGGCCTGCGCGACGCGCTCGACCCCCGCCTGCGTCTCTGAGCCGAGGGAACCTGGGGGGCCGCTCGAAACCACCGACAGGAGGGTGCCCGTGAAGACGATCCGCTGGGGGGTCCTGGGTGTCGCCAACATCGCCGTCAAGGCGGTGATCCCCGCGATCCAGCATGCCGCCAACGCCACCCTCGACGCCATCGCCAGCCGGACCGCCGACAGGGCTCAGGAAACGGCGCGCGGCCTCGGGATCGCCCGCGCCCACGGGTCGTACGAGGCATTGCTGGCCGACCCGGAGATCGAGGCCATTTACATCCCGCTCCCGAACTCCCTCCACCGCGAATGGACGATCCGGTGCGCGGAAGCCGGCAAGCACGTCCTGTGCGAGAAGCCGCTCGCGCCCACGGCCGCGGAGTGCACGGAGATGATCGCCGCGTGCCGCGAGCACGGGGTCACGCTGATGGAAGCCTTCATGTATCGGTTCCATCCGCGCACCGAGCGGGTGGCGAGGGCGGTGGCGGGCGGCACCCTGGGGGAGGTCCGGCTGGTCCGCGCCGCGTTCACCTTCCACGTCAGCAACCCGCGCAACATCCGCCTCCAGCCGGCCCTGGCGGGCGGCGCGCTCTACGACGTCGGCTGCTACACGGTCAACGTCAGCCGCATGATCCTGGGAGAACCGGAGGGCGTGTTTGCCTGCGGGCGCGTCGGCGCGCACGGCGTGGACGACCAGCTCGGCGGGGTGCTCAGGTACCCGGACGGGCGGATGGCCCTCATCGACTGCGGCCTCTCGCTGCCGCGCCGTCAGATGTACGAGGTGGTGGGCAGCGACGCCCGGCTCTCCGTCCCGTTTGCGTTCCTGCCGGGCACGGCGGACGCGGAGGTGCACCTCACCCGCGGGGGCGACCGGTCGGCGGAAGTCATCCCCGGCGTGGATCAGTACCAGCTGATGGTCGAAGCCTTCGACCGCGCGGCCGGTTCGGGGGCCCCGGCGCCGCTTCCGCCCGGGGACGCCGTCGGCAACCTGCGGGTGATCGAGGCGCTGCACCGATCGCTCCGCAGCGGCCGGCCCGAGTCCGTGGACCGCTGATGGCCGCACCGGCGGCACCCGCACCCCGGCGGACGGTGCTGATCGCTTCCTACCTGGAGCAGGAATACGTGGAGCGGATCGCCCGGGTGGAGGGGGTCCGCGTCATCTACGAGCCGACCCTGCTCCCCAGGCCGCGGTATCCCATGGACCACCACGGGGCACCCCTTCGGCGGAGCGAACGCGAGGAGCGGCGCTGGCGGGAGTATCTCCGCCAGGCGGAAGTGCTGTTTGATTTCGACTATACGACCCCCCAGGGCTTCGCGGACCTGGCCCCGCAGGTCCGCTGGATTCAGGCGACAAGCGCGGGGATCGGCCAATATCTGGTCCGCACGGAGCTCATCCGCTCCCCGATCACGTTCACGACGGCCCGCGGCATTCACGGCGTCCCGCTCGCCGAGTTCGTCCTCCTGTCGATGCTGTGGTTCGCCAAGAACGGCCCGCGGATCGCCCGCGATCAGGCCGCCCACCGGTGGGAGCGCACGTGCGCGGCCGAACTTCGAGGGGCCACCGTGGGAATCGTCGGGTTCGGCGGAGTCGGCAGGGAGGTGGCGCGCACGTGCCGCGCGCTGGGCCTGCGGGTCATCGCGACGAGGCGGACGGCGACGGCGGAGACCACGGACGGCGAGGCGCAGCGTGTCCTCCCACCGTCCCACCTCCCGGCACTCCTCCGCGAGGTCGACTTCCTCGTCCTCTGCGCCCCGCTGACCCCGCTGACCGAGAGGCTGATCGGCCCGGCACAGCTGGCGCTGATGAAACCCGGCGCCGTCCTGATCAACATCTCCCGCGGCGCCGTCGTGGATGAACCGGCGATGAGCGCCGCCCTCCGCTCCGGGCACCTCGGAGGGGCGGCGCTCGACGTCGCCGCCGAGGAACCGCTCCCCAGGGAAAGCCCGTTGTGGGATCTCCCCAACGTCCTGATCAGCCCGCACTCGGCGAGCACCGTGACCACGGAGAATGCCAAGCTGACCGACCTCTTCTGCGAGAACCTGCGGCGCTACATCGGGGGGAGTGCCCTGCTGAACGTCTTCGATAGGGAGCACCTCTACTGATCGCGGCGCGGCCGCGGGCGGGAGGACCGCCCCGCCCTCGCGGAGTAGCCCCTCTGGGTATGGGCGAGCCAACCACGACCTACGCGTTGAACGGGGGGCACGCCCTCGTCACCGGCGGAAGCCGGAGCATCGGCCGCGGCATCGCATTAGGGCTCGCGCGATGCGGCGCCGACGTGGCGGTCAACTACCGGGGAGATGCGGCCGCGGCGGCCGAGGTCGTGGCGGAGATTACGCGCCGGGGGAGGAAGGCGGCCGCCGTCCAGGGGGACGTGACCGATCCGGCCTCCATCGAGCGCATCCTCGACGACGCGGAGTCGGCCGTCGGCCCGATCGACATCCTCGTCAACAACGCCGGCGTGCTGAAACGCACTCCCTTCCTGGAGATCTCCAAGGACGAATGGGACTGGGTGCTGCACACGGACCTCGACGCCTGCTTCCTGATGGGACAGGCCGTCGCACGCCGGATGGTCAACCGCGGCATCCGGGGACGGATCATCAACATCGCCTCGACCAGCTCCAGGAACGCCGGACCGCTGCTGACGCACTACTGCGTCGCCAAGGCCGGGCTGAGCATGCTGACCAGGCAGATGGCCGTCGAGCTCGCCGAACACGGGATCAACGTCAACGAGGTCAACCCCGGGCTGATCGCGACGGACATGACGCGCGGGTACATCCGGAACGAAGCCAACCGACAGTCACGCCTGAGCCGCATCCCCCTCAAGCTGATCGGGGAGCCGGAGGATGTCGTCGGCGCGGTGCTGTTCCTCGCCTCGAAGGAGGCGCGGCTCGTCACCGGCGCGAGCCTCTACATCGACGGCGGGTTCACGGCCTGGTGAGGAGGACCCTCTCCGCCCGACGCTACTGCGCGGTGTAGCCCCCGTCGACGACGAGGGCGGAGCCGGTAACGAAGCTGGATTCGTCGCTGGCGAGGAACACGGCCGCCGCGGCCACCTCCTCGGGCCGTCCCAGGCGCCCCAGCGGGTGGAGGCGGACGAGGTCGTCGAGGGTCCCCTGCGGTCCGCGCCGCTCCCCCGCAAACTGCCGCCGCAGCAGCGGGGTATCGATCGCCCCAGGGCACAGGGCGTTCACGCGGATCCCGAGCGGCGCGCAGTCCAGCGCCATGCTGCGGGTGAGGTTGAGCGCCGCGCCTTTGGAGGCCGTGTAGGCCGCGAAGCTCCGCGCCCCCACCAGCGCGAGCTGCGAAGCGGTGTTGATGATCACGCCGCCGCCCCCCGCGGCGAGGATCGGGATCGCCGCGCGCGACATCAGGTAGATCCCCTTGAGGTTCACGCCGAGGACGCGGTCCCAATCGGCCTCCGCGGTCTCGACGAGCGGGGCCACCAGCTCGATCCCGGCGTTGTTGACGAGGATGTCCAGCCCGCCGCACCGCGCCCGGCAGTCGCGCACGGCGCGCTCGCAGTCGGCGGCGACCGCCACGTCGGCGTTGATGAAGCCTCCCTGCCCCCCCGCGCCGGCGAGCCCGCGTCCGATCTCTTCGCCGGCGGCCCGATCGCGGTCCACCACAACGACCCGGGCGCCCTCCCGGGCGAAGCGGATCGCGGTGGCCCTGCCGATCCCGGAGGCGCCCCCCGTCACCAACGCGACCTTTCCCGCCAGCCTCATGCCGATCCCCCTCCCGCACTCGCCGGCTCGTCCAGCCACACGGTCGAGGTCGTCTCGACCACCACCCGACCCCGCTTGATGACCCAGAGGCGTTCGGGCTGATCGGCGACGACCTCGTCCAAGCGGGTCGAGCTCAGCACCACCAGATCGGCGTCCCGCCCCACCTGGAGACCGTACCGCTCGGCGAGCCCCAGCGCGCGCGCCGGGTTCACCGTCACCATCGCCAGGAGCCGGAGGCGGTCGGTGGGCGTGCCCATGTGTCCCGCGTAGGCCAGGAGCAGGGCGATCTCCAGCGGGTCGGCGCGCCCGAACGGCGTGAACGCGTTGCGCACGTTGTTCGAGCTGAGGCAGACGTTCACGCCGGCATCCAGCAGCCGCCGGACGGGGGTGAGGCCGCGGGGCGCCGGCCCCTCCCCCCCGCGGCCGTTCAGGTAGAGGTCGGTCGCCGGCAGCGTGATCACGTGGATCCCGGCGGCCCGGATCCGCTCGATGAGAACCCCCGCCTCCTGTGGGGCCATGGCGCCGAGCGAGGTGAGGTGCCCGACGGCGACCCTCCCCTCGTACCGGTAAGCGATCGCCAGGTCGGCGATCGTCGCGATCGTGCGATCGGCGGGATTGTCCGAGAAATCAACGTGCAGGTCGAGGTCGACATCGTACTCTCGGGCCAGGCCGAAGAGGCGCTCGATGTGCTCCCCCGGATCCCGATCGTTGTACGGGACCCCGCCCAAGAGGTCCGCGCCGGACTCGAGGGCGGTCCGGAGGAGCCGCTCGGTCCCCGGCGCCCGGAAGATCCCCTCCTGGGGAAAGGCGACGATCTGAAGGTCCACCCGGCCCTGGAACGCCTTCCGGACGTCGCAGAGGGCGCGGAAGCCGAGCAGGCCGACGATCGGGTCGATCTCGGTGTGGCACCGCAGGTGCGTGACGCCCCGGGACATCGCCCACCGCAGCACTTGGGTCGCGCGCGCGTAGACGTCGTCGTAGGTGAAGGCCCGCTTCAGCTCGGCCGTCCCCTCGAGCGCCTCGCGCAGCGTTCCCGATCGGTTCGGGCGGCGGCGCTCCAAGAGCGCCTTGTCGAGGTGGATGTGGCTCTCGATCAACCCGGGCAGCGCGACGCACCCGGCGGCGTCGATCACCCGTTCCGCGGTCCCCGGGGTGCCCGCGGGGGCCGCCGGCGAGATCCGGGCGATGCGGCCGTCCGCAATGCCGATATCGACCGCCGGCTCGCCGTCGGCGATCTGGGCCCGCCGGACCAGCAGCGACAGCATCAGATCTGACCGTGCCGAAAGCACCGCACAAGATGATCGTTGACCATCCCGACCGCTTGCATGAACGCATAACAGGTGGTGGGCCCGACGAAGGCAAATCCCCGCCGCTTCAGGTCCTTGCTCATCTCGACGGATCGGGGGGTCCGATCGGGGACCTGACGCGGCGTTCGCCAGGCGTTGGTGATGGGGCGGCCGCCGACGAACCCCCAGAGATACTCGCTGAGGCTCCCCGTCTCCTCTTGTATCTTGACGATCGCCCGGGCGTTTACGACGGCCGACGCAATCTTCAGGCGATTGCGGACCAGTCCGGGATCTCGCAGCAGGCTCTGCACCTTTCGCCCGTCGAACCGGGCCACCTTCGCCGGATCAAACCCGGCAAACGCCGCGCGGTAGCGGTCGCGCTTCCCGAGGATCGTCATCCAGCTCAGCCCCGCCTGGGCACCTTCCAGCGTCAGGAACTCGAAGAGGACGCGGTCGTCGCGAACGGGCACGCCCCACTCGCGGTCGTGGTAGCCGATCGCGAGCGGATTCCCCACCGCCCATCCACACCGGACGACCATCACCCCCGCCCCGCGGCGTGCGGCCCCCATCAACGTCCCAGCGGCGCGCGCGCCGCGTACTCCGCCGCCACCTCGTCCATTCGGGCAAACACCGCGCCCATTTCCCCGACGGCCTCGATCAGCCGCTCCAGGGCCAGCATCCGGTGCCCCCGGCCGACCACCTGGGGGTGAAAGGTGTAGGTCAGCACCCCCCACTCCTCGGTCTTCGCCATGTACCGAAAGTCGTCCACCCAATTCTCCAGCGCGTCCCCGGCCCGCCTCAACCCCTGCTGCAGGTGGGTGGGGCTGCGGAAATACTCGAAGTACGGGTAGTCGTCGAGCGACCAGCTGATCGGCATCTCGATCAGGGGGGTCGCCGGCCCCAGCCGCGGGGGCCGGTCCGCCGGCAGCACGTCCCCGTGCCGCGCCCGGTAGGGCAGGCAGTCGTGGGCCATCATGCTGCTGTCGTAGAGAAACCCGTGGGCCACGAGCAGATCCACCGTGTGGGGGCTGAGGTCCCAGGACGGCGATCGATATCCGCGCGCACCGCTCCCGGTGATCCCGAGGATCGCCGCGTTCCCGCGAAGCAGCACCGCCTCCTCGCGCTCTCGACTGTCGAGCGTCGCGGGCGGTTCGTGCAGGTACCCGTGATTGCCGATCTCGTGTCCCTCGACGTGGATCCGCCGGCAAATCTCGGGATACGTCTCGATGGTGTGGCCGGGGATGAACCAGGTACTGCGGATCCGGTACGACCGGAGCAGGGCGAGGATCCGCTCCGCCCCCACCGCCCCAAACTCGCCGCGCGAGATCGGGGTCGGCGTCGTCATGCCGCGCGCGATCCACATCGAGAGCGCGTCGAAGTCGAACGTCAGGCAGACCAGATGGCGGGCCATCGCTAGGCCCGCCCCCGCCGCCCGCGGCCGGCGGGGTGGGGGACGCGCCCAGCGAACGGACCTCCCCGGTCCCGGCCGCTGCCGGGCGGGACGTGCGCGTACCGTCCGAACCGATCCGTCATGCTGCACCTCCCCTGCCGCTGATCCGCTCAGACTTCTCCGCCCGCCGATCCCGCCCCTCGCGAGGCGAGGGGGAGCGGTCGGGGCCACCGAAGTGTAAGCGGCATGGCAGACCCGCGCCCTGACGCTCCTCCCGATCTCGCCGTGGAGGATCTGTGCCGCCTGCACCGGTTCATGCTCCTGCAGCGATTGGCCGAGGATCGCATCGTGAAGCTGTACCGCGGCGGGGCGATCGCCGGCGCCTGCTTCACCGGGTTCGGGCACGAGGCCATCGCCGTCGGCGCCGCGTACGCGCTCGGCCCGGACGACGTGGCCTCCACCCTGCACCGCGATCTCGGCGCGCGATTGGTGCTGGGGATGCCGCTCGGGTACTATTTCGCCAATTTTCTCGGGCGGACCGGGTCGCCCAGCCGGGGGCGCGGTGGAAATCTCCAAATCGGGGGCCTCGGGCCGCGCATCCTCCTGCACACCGACTATATCGGAGCCACGATCCCCATGGCCGCGGGGGCGGCGCTCGGCTTCACGATCCGCGAGGAGCCCCGGGTGGCGATGACCCTGTTCGGCGAGGGCACACTCGCCGCGGGGGAGTTTCACGAGGGGGCGAACCTCGCCGCCGTCCTCCGGCTGCCGCTCGTCCTCGTCTGCTGGAACAACCAGTTCGCATACTCGACCCCGCTCGCCCGGGAGGTGGCCGGCCCGATCGTCGAGCGGATGGCGGGGTACGGTCTGGCCTCCTGCGCGGTCGACGGGAACGACGTCGCCGCGGTCCATGGGGCGGCCAAGCGCGCGGTGGAGCGGGCTCGGGGGGGCGGGGGCGCGTCGTTCATCGAGTGCCGGACGATGCGCATCCGCGGCCACTCCGAGGCCGACGACGCCTCCTACGTCCCCCCCGCTCTGATCGCGGAATGGCGACGGCGGGATCCGGTGGAGCGGCTGGAGCACTCCCTGCTCGCCTCGGGGACGCTCAGCGCCGGGAGCCTCGAAGCGGTCCGCGCCGCGGCGCTGGCCGAGGTGGACGCCGCCCAGGCGTGGGCGGAGGCGAGCCCCCCGCCCGATCCGGCGGAGGTGGAGCGTGGGGTCTACTGCGAGGACCGGCCGTGGCCGTGATGACCTATCTGGAGGCGATCAGCGACGCCCTGCGCCTGGCGATGCGGGCAGACCCGGCGGTCATCCTCCTCGGCGAAGATATCGCCGCGTACGGCGGCGCCTTCAAGATCACGAAGGGGTTTCTCGAGGAGTTCGGTCCCCGCCGCGTGATCGACACCCCGATCAGCGAGGCGGCGATCGTCGGCGCATCGATCGGCGCCGCGCTCGTCGGCCTGCGCCCCGTCGCCGAGATGCAGTTCGCCGACTTCATCTCCAACGCGTTCAACCAGATCGTGAACGTCGCGGCGACCTCCGCCTACCGCGCCGGCGGCTGCGTGCCGATCGTCGTCCGGGCCCCCTGCGGGGCCGGCACGCACGGCGGCCCGTTCCACTCGCAGTCGATCGAGGCATACTTCTTCCACGCGCCCGGGCTGAAGATCGTGATGCCCGCCACCCCCGCCGACGCGAAGGGGCTGCTGCTCGCCGCGATCGCCGACCCGAACCCCGTGCTGTACCTGGAGCACAAAGCGCTGTACCGGTCGCAGCGGGGCCCCGTCGACGAAGGCCTCACCCCGGCCCCCCTCGGCAAGGCCGCGGTGCGCCGCCCCGGTCGCGACCTTACCGTGGTCACCTACGGGATGATGGTGCACCGCTGCTGCGAGGCGGCCGACCGGGCCGCGGCGGAGGGCGTGGACGCCGAGGTGATCGACCTGCGGACACTGCTCCCGTTGGATCTCGAGACGATCGGCGCGTCGATCGAGCGCACCACCCGCGTCCTCATCGTCCAAGAAGACCGTCTCCGCGGCGGCATCGGCGCCGAGATCGCCGCCCACATCGGCGAGCACCTCTTCGGATCGCTCGACGCCCCGATCGCCCGGATCGGGGCCCCGAACGTCCCGGTCCCCTACGCGCCCGAACTCGAGGCAGCCTACCTGCCCGGCGCCGACCGAATCCGGGAGGCGATCATCCGTCTGGCCCGGTGGTAGCCGGAGGCCCCGCGGGGGCTCCCTCCGGCCCGGTGGCGCGCCTCCGGCGGCTGGCGATCGACCTGTCTCCGTTCCGCGAGTCTCGGCTGTTTCGGCTGCTCTGGTGGGGACAGTTGGTCTCGGGGGTCGGCAGCGACATCACCCGCATCGCGCTGCCCTACCAAGTCTACCGGCTCACCGGCTCCACGCTCGCGGTCGGGCTGCTGGCCCTCTGCCAGCTCATCCCGCTGCTGACGGCGTCGCTGGCCGGCGGCGCGATCGCCGACGCGTACGAGCGGCGCCGGCTGCTGATGTGGCTGCACGCCGGGCTGAGCGCGTGCTCGGTCGCGCTCGCCGCGAACGCGCACCTCTCCACCCAGCGGCTGTGGGTCCTGTACGCGCTGACGGCGTGCATCACGGCCTTCGACGCCCTGACCTCCCCCGCCCTCGGCACGCTGGTCCCGCGGTTCTTCCCGCTCGACCGGCTGCCGGCCGCGTTGGCCCTGAACGGCCTCGCCCGCAGCTTCGGCGCGCTCGTCGGTCCGGTCCTCGGCGGGGTGCTGATCGCCCGGATCGGACTGACCGGGGCGTATCTCGCCGATGCGGCGACGTTCCTCGTCGCGCTGGCCACCCTCGGCGCCCTTGCGCCCGTTCCGCCGCACAGCAGCAGCCCGCCGGCGGGGCTGGAGTCGATCCGGGAGGGCCTGCGCTTCCTCAAAGGGCGCAAGGTGCTGCAGTCCACCTTCACGATCGACCTGAACGCGATGATCTTCGGAATGCCGACCTCGCTGTTCCCGGCGGTGGCGCGGCGGCTGGGGGGCGGATCCGAAGTCCTCGGGCTCCTCTACGCGGCGCCGCACGCCGGCGCGTTCGTGGCGACGCTGCTGAGCGGAGGTGTGGGGCGCGTCCGACGCCAGGGACGCGCGGTCATGATCGCGGTGGTCCTCTGGGGCGCCGCCGTCACCGCCTTCGGGATCGCCCGCACCCTGTGGCCGATGCTGATCTTTCTCGCCGCCGCCGGCGCCGCCGATCTCACGAGCGCGATCTTCAGGGACGCCATCGCCCAGTCGGTGACGCCCGACGCGCTGCGCGGCCGCCTCAACGGGATGGAGCTGGCGGTCGTCGCCAGCGGGCCGGCGCTGGGGGACCTGGAAGCGGGGATCGTGGGATCGCTGACCAGCGTCCCCTTCTCCATCATCTCCGGAGGGATCGCCTGCATCCTCGGCGTGGGGGTTCTGGCCAAGCTCGTGCCCGAGTTTTCCCGGTACGACGCCGCGCACCCGACCCCCTGAGCCCGCGGGCCGCTCAGCCCGGCGCGGGTCGGGGAGCGGCCACCATCCGGCTCAACCTCAGCGCCGCCCCCAGCCCGGCCAGGGCCGCCGCGAGCGCCACGGTCCACAGGAGCGGAAAACTTCCCGTGGCGTCCAGCAGATACCCGAACAGCACGCCGGAGATCGTCGAAGCCACCTGCCCCACCGCGAGGTTCAGCGAGACGGCGATCCCGGCGCGCTGAATCCCGAACACGTCGGTCGTCAACGTGGTCAGGATCGGCAGGGTGAGCGCGAGGCCGGTGCCGGCCAGCGCGGCGCTCACGCCGACCGCCACGGCGTTGTGGACGGCGATGAGGAGCGCAAACGCCGCGCAGAGGAGCCCGAAGCCCGCGAGCACGACCCGGGCACGGGTCCCCAGCCGGTCGGACAGTGTCCCGGCGAGCGGGGAGGCGGCAATCAACCCCAGGTTGATGATCGACGCGACGGCACCCGCGGCGGCCGTGCCGAACGCGAACTCGTTGCGCAGGTACGTGGGCAGCCACGCGGTGATGCCGTACGCGCTGAACAGCGCCAGGAACACGCAGCTGACGATGGCGATGAACTGGGGTTGTCCCGCGATCCGCCCGACCTGCGCCGCGAGCGGCCCGCCGCCGGGCCGGGCCGGCGCCCCCGGTGCCAGCCAGGCCGCCCCGCACGCCCACGTCACCGCGGAGAACGCCGCCAGAGCCAGGAACGCCGCGCGCACCCCGGCCCCCTGGCTGAGCAGGGGCATCAGGAAGAGGCCGACCAGCATGCCCGTCCCCGCCCCCGATTGCAGCGCGCCCATCGCCGCCCCGCGGTTCGGCGTGGCGGCCAGCACCAGCTTTACGGTGGACGAGTACAGCATCGCCGCGGCGACTCCCATCACGAACCGCAGGAGCATCGCCGGCCAGTAGCCCGCGGTGAGGGGGAAGAAGGCGGAGGCGACGGTGATCGCCGCGAGGCCGGTGAGGGTCACGCGACGCGTGGGGTAGTTGTCGGCGGCGAGCCCGGCCGGAATCTGCGCCAGCACGTAGCCGAGGAGGTAGGCGGAGAGCAGCCCGCCCACCGCCGCGTAATCGACGTGGTAGATCGCCCGCAGATCGTTGAAGAACGGCACGACGTCGATCCGCTGCGCGTTGGCGACAACGAAGACGCCCCACCCCGCGAGCGCCGCCGCGCGGAGCCGGGGCGAGTCGCGCGTCACTCCAGCGAGTCGAACAGGTTGTTGAGCGACTCCGCGAGCGTGGGGTGGGCGAAGACCGCGTTCTGCAGCGCGGTGTACGGGAGGCGCCCCATCATCGCCACCTCGACGATGCTCATCAGCTCGCCGCCGGCGATCCCCAGAATCGAGCATCCCAGGACCTGCCCGCTTCCGGCGTCGACCACGACCTTCATCAGCCCACGGGTCTCCTCGGACTCGATCGCCCGGGCGACGTGCGACATCGGCATCTTGGCGACCCGGATCGCGAGGCCCTGGCTCCGCGCCTCCTGCTCGGTCAGCCCCACCCGGCCGAGTTCGGGGTCCATGAACACCGTGTACGGCACCAGCCGGCCGCGGGTGGTGGCGCCCCCGCCCTTCAGCAGGTTGGTCTCGAGGATCCGGAAGTCGTCGTAGGAGATGTGCGTGAACGCCGGGCCGCCCTTGACGTCGCCGATGGCATAGACCCCTGGGGCGCCGGTCTCCAGCCGGTCGTTCACCCGCACGTACCCCTGCCGGTCGGTCTGGACCCCCGCGGCCTCGAGGTTCAGCCGATCGGTGTTGGGGAGCCGCCCCGCCGCCACGAGGAGGTGCGACCCTCTCAGCGGCCGCGGCCGGCCGTCCCCGGCGGCGCCCACCGCGAGCTCGATCCCGCCGTCGGGGCCCGGGGAGGCGCGCCGGACCACGCTCTCCAGCAGCACCTCGATCCCATCGTCGCGCAGGATCTTCGCGACTTCGCCCGCGACATCGGGATCCTCCCGGCCCAGCAGCTGCGTTCCCCGCTGCACGATCGTCACCTGGGACCCGAACCGCCTGAACATCTGCCCGAACTCGACGCCGATGTAGCCGCCGCCCATCACCAGCAGGTGGTCGGGCACCGCGCCCAGCTCCATGATCGAGGTCGAGTCCAACACCGCCACGCCGTCCAGCCCCGGCACCGGGGGCCGGCCCGGCCGGGCGCCGGTGTTGATGACGATGAGCTCGGCGGCGACCTGGCGGGTGCCGCCGTCGTTCATCCGGACCTCGATCGCTCGCGGCCCGGTGAAGCGCCCTTCGCCCTTCAACAGGTCGATCCGCTCGGCGGCCCGCAGGCTGCGCTCGCTCCCGCCGCTCCACGCCTCGACGATCTTCCGCTTCCGCTCGCGGACCTTGGCCAGATCCACGCTCACCGGGCCGGTGCGGACCCCGTACTCCGCGCCCCGCCGAGCCAGATAGGCGACCCGGCCGCTGGCGACCATCGTCTTCGTCGGGGTGCAGCCCTCGTTCACGCAGGTCCCGCCCACGTGCACCCGCTCGATCACCGCGGTCCTGCGGCCGGCGGCCGCGAGCGCCTTCGCCAGCGGATTCCCCCCTTGGCCGGAGCCGAGGACGATTGCGTCATAGGCGTGGGTGGCCGTCATCACCGCACCTCTACCGTCGGCGAAATCTGCGCCGCCGAATGGTCACCGCTGAGCCGGGAGGCCTAGACCGATCCGAACACCCCGCGGAAGCGGCTGAGAAACGCCTGCAGTCGGCTGGTGCGCGGGCGCACCAGGACCTCCCCCGGGGGCCCTTCCTCGGCGATGATCCCGCCGTCCATGAACACCACCCGGTGGGCGACCTCGCGAACAAAGATCATCTCGTGGGAGACGACCAGCATCGTCTGGCCGCTGCGGGCCAGATCCTGCATCACGGTGAGCACCTCACCGACCAACTCCGGATCGAGGGCGGAGGTGACCTCGTCGAAGAGCATCAGCTTGGGCTGCATCGCCACCGCCCGGGCGATCGCGACCCGCTGCTGCTGGCCGCCGCTGAGCTGGAACGGATACGCCTTGATCTTGTCGGCGAGGCCCACGCGCTCGAGCCAGGTGAGGGCGGTCTGCCGCGCCTCCGCCCGCGGCCGGTGCTGCACGCGCACGAGCCCCAACGTGACGTTGTCGAGGACCGTCATGTGCGGGAAGAGATTGTAGCTCTGGAAGACCATCCCGACCTCGGCGCGCTGCCGCGAGATCTGGGACTCGGGCAGCCGGCGCAGCCGGCCGTCGGCCTCCCGGTACCCGATCAGCTCCTGCCCGATGTAGATCCGACCCTGCTGGTAGTCTTCGAGGGCGTTCACGCACCGCAGCAGCGTCGTCTTCCCCGACCCGCTCGCCCCGATCAGCGCGACCACTTGCCCGGGGCCGACGTCCAGCGAGATGCCGCGAAGGACCTCCAGCGTCCCGAACCGCTTGTGCAGGTCCACGATCCGCAGGACGGGAGGCATCAGTACGTGAGGTAGGCGAACCGCCGCTCCAGGAACGCGGCGGCCTGCGAGATCGTGAAGTTCACCGCAAAATAAAAGAAGGCGGTGAGCATGTAGAAGGGGAGGACGATGAACGTGTACCCGACGACGTTCTGCATCGCCAGCAGCAGGTCCACGATGCCGAGCAGCGACAGCAGCGCCGACCCCTTGACGATCTCCACCGCGGCGTTCACCCAGGGCGGCAGCATCCGCCGCGTCGCCTGCGGGAGGATCACCAGACGCAGCCGCAGCCAGAAGGGCAGCCCGACGGCCTTTGCCGCATCCATCTGCGCGCGTGGGATGGAGTCGATCCCGCCCCGGACGATCTCCGCGATGTGGGCGGCGGCGAAGATGCTGAGCGCCGTCACCCCCGCCTGCCACGCCGAGAGGCTCAAGCCCAGCGCCGGCAGCCCGAAGTAGCAGGCGAAGATCAGCACGAGGACCGGGATCCCCCGGACGGTGTCGACGAAGACCCGCGCGGCGAGGCGGGGGATGAGGCCGCCGTAGAGCAGCAGCAGGCCAACGACGAACCCCGCGATCGAGCCGGCGACGAGGACGATGCCGGAGATCTCGAGCGTGGTGCGCAATCCGCGCAGCAGCTGCGGCAGGGCCGGGGCGATCTGCTGCCACGCGGTCATCACCGGATTACCGCGTACCGGCGCTCGGTGCGGCGGAGGACCAGCGCGATCCCGTAGCCCGCAGCCAGGTACATCGCCGTGGCGAACGTCCAGGCCTCGATCGTCCGGAACGTGTTGACGTTCAGCCACTCGGCGGCGTAGGTCAGTTCGGGCACCGCCAGCGCGGACGCCAGCGACGTATCTTTGAACAGCGAGATGAACGTGTTGCTGAGGGACGGCAGGATGATCCGGAACGTCACCGGCAGGATCACGAACCGCACGCGCTGCCACGGGGTGAGGCCGACGGCCTTGCCCGCCTCGACGTAGCCGACGGGCACCGAGTTCACCCCGGCCCGGAAGACCTCGGTCAGGTAGGCGCCGGAGTACACCGACAGCGCGGCGATGAACGACCACACGTTGTTGAGCGCCGTGATCCCCATCTTCGGCAGGCCGTAGAACGCGAAGTAGACCAGCAGCAGCAGGGGGACGTTGCGGATGAACTCGACGTAGGCGGTGACGGCGATCCGCAGCCACCGGGGACCGAAGCTACGGGCGAACGCCCCCGCCATCCCGATCAGGCTCCCGATCAACAGGCAGAGCACGGCGAGCTCCAGGCCGAGGGCGAGCCCCCAGTAGAATCGCGGGAAGTTCTGCCACGCCAAGAACCAGTTGAAATGATACGCTCGCATGGGAGGGCAGCGGGGGGCCGCTCCGCCGCGACCCCCCACGCACGCGATTGATCAGCTCGAGCGGATCAGGCCCATCGCCTGGTCCATCCGCGCCTCGATCGGAAACCCGATCGGCGGATCGGGCAGGGTGATGCCGAAGTACTTCGCGTACTCTTCCTTGTAGTACTTCCACTGGTTGCCGCCCATCGCCACCATTAGCACCGTGTCGACGAAGGTCTTCCAGATCGTATCGCCGGGCTTCATCGCGCCGCCGTAGACTTGAGGGTAATACCCCTTCCCGGAGTCCCGGTATTTGTTCGGGAACCGAAGGGTCAGCCAGCGCACGGTCGACTGGTCGACCGCCGCGGCGTCCACGCGGTTGGAATCGACGGCCTGGATGACGTTGGCCTGGCTGTCGAGCTGCACCACCTGCGCCTTCGGCAGCGCCTCGTGCACCAGATCGTCCGCGCCCACGTTCTGCAGCACCGAGCAGCGCGCCTTGGCCCCCGCCCCCACCAGCGCCTTGTAGTCCCGGTACGGGCCGGCCTTGGGCATCAGCAGCCCCACCCCCTCGCGGTAGTAGGGAATGGAGAACTCGACCTGCTGCGCCCGGAGCGGGCTGATCGTCATGAACTGGAAGACGATATCCACCTTGTCGGTGAGCAGGCTCGGGATCCGGGCGTCGGCCGCCTGGATCTGGAACTGGACCTTGGTCGGATCGTTGAACAGGGCCATGGCCAACAGGCGTCCCATCGAGATGTCGAACCCGGCGAAGTCGCCCTTCTCGTCCTGGAAGTGCCACGGAGGGTTCCCGTTGCCGGTCCCGACGAGCAGCGTCTTGCGCTTGATCACATCGTAGAGCTTGCTGGCACCCTGCGGCTGCTGCGCGGCGGCGTTGGTCGCCAGAAACGCCGCGGCGACCGTCCCGACCCCGGCCGCGGCGGCCCACCGGGCCAGCCCGCCCGCCGCCACCGCCCCTGCCGAGTCCACAAACAACCGTCTGCGCGACACCGCCTCCACCTCGCGCCGCTCTCCGCGCGCACGCTTCGAACCGCCGTCTACCCCCATCGCGGTCACCCCCTCGTCTGCACCCGAGATAAGATGTCGACCAACCGACTCGCCACGATCGCTTCCTCGCCCGGCTGGAGCGTCTGCGGATTCAGCACCAGCCCGGCGCGGTGCTCCCCGACCACGATCGCCGGGTCCCCCTCCCGCAGGGCCCCGATCACCTCCTCCTTGGCCGGCGCCCCCGGGCGCAGGTCGATGTAGACGCGGGGAATGCCGACGGGCTGGATCCCGGGTTCCGCCGGACACATCCGGCGGGCCGACGCGGCGGGGAGATCGCCCAGGGCGTTGAGAAGAAATGCCACCTGCGACTCCCAGCGAGCCATCTCTGCCGCGTGATCGAGCGCCAGGTACCGCTCCACCGCGGCCACAAGCCCGGCGATCTCCTCCTTGCCGGCCTTCATCGGCCGCCCGATCCGCTGATTCGGGTTGCTGTGAAGACGGCAGGCGCGGACGAGGTCCTCCCGCCCGAGGACGAGCCCGGTGGCCTGCGGCCCGCGGAGATCCTTCCCCCCGCTGAAGACGACGAGCGACGCCCCCTGCTGGACGAACCGCCAGAGGTTTTCAACCGGAGGCAGTTCGGCTGCCGCGTCGACGAGCACCGGGATCCCGGCGCGCGAGGCGATCTCCACGACCTCGGCGAACGGGAGCGAGCCCCGCGCTTCCGCGAACTCGGCGATGTAGGCGACCGCCACGACATCCGCATCGAGCGCGGCCGCAAGTTCCCAGGGTTCGGTCCGATCCGCGCCGCCAAACTCCCGCAGGTCGGCGCCCGGCAGACGCAGGCATTGATCGTACCGGTTCCGCTGCGCCCGATGGATCACGATCGCGTGCGGGAGCCCGGTCGTGTCCGGGAGCTTGGCCATTCTCCCCGGGTCGTCCCCGGCCAGGCAGGCGGCCGACGCCAGGGCCAGCCCCGCGGCGGCCCCGCTGGACACGAACGCCGCCGGCACGCCGAGCAGCGATGCGAGGTGCGCGCCGGCGCGCTCGTGCAGGTCCTCCAGATCCACAAAGGCCCCCGCGGCCGCGGCCATCGCGTCGCGCACTTCCGCCGGCATCAGCGACCCGCCGACCCGCGTCAGGGTTCCCCAGGCGTTGATCAACGGGCGCACGCCGAGCGAGCGGTACGGATCCTCGACGCGCCACAGGCCATCGCTCAGCACGCCGCACTCTTCATCGCCGCAAGGAGGTTTTTCCTGCAACAGGCGCAAGAGTAGCCCGAGATGTCCGGACCGATCCTGGCCCTCGATGCCGGCACCACCGCGTGCAAGGGAGTCCTGGCCCGTGACGACGGGACTCCGGAATCCCTGGCGGTGCTCCCGTACGCCGCTGGAGATCCCACCCGCGATCCCGCGGTATGGTGGGAGACGCTGTCGCGGGTCGTCGAGCAGGTATGCGCGGCCGCGGCCCCCCCTCCCGGCGCCGTCGCGCTGTGTGGCCGCGGCGGCGGCCTGGCCTGCCTCGACGACGGCGGCACGCCCGTCCCCCTCCCCTGGAGCACGATCCTGGAGGGCGCGCGCGCGCGCCCCATCGACGCGCCCGCCCACCAGCGACTGGCGTCGTGGGGTGCGATCTACGCCGAGGCGCAGGTCCGCGCACCGGCCGCCGCCTCCCGCATCGCGCGCCTCTGCGGAGTGAAGGACTACCTCAACTACCGGTTGACGGGCGTGTGGGCGACGGACGCGTCGAGCGCCGGATGCCGCGAGTGGCCTCGGGATCTCGCGCCCTTCGGGCTTCGGGCCGGCATGCTCCCGCCGATCCGGCCGGGGACGGAGCGGCTCGGCCCGCTCAGCGGCGGCGCGGGGTTGCCGCTCCCGGCGGGAATCCCGGTCTGCGTCGGCGGGCACGACGGCGTCTGCGCCAATCTCGGCGCGGGTCGGCTGGACGTCGGAGACGGCTGCATCACGCTCGCCACAAACGGCGTGGTTCGGGTCAACACGCGCATCCCGGTCTACCCCACCCCTCGGTTCCACACCTTCACCTACCCGTACCTCGGCGAGATGTGGACGAGCGGCGGAGACGTCCCGGCCGGCGGATCCGCCGTGGGGTGGGCCGCCCGGTTGCTCGGCGTGCACGACGGAAACCCCCTCACCACCGAGGCCGCGCTGCGGCGGTTCGATGCGCTGGCCGCGGGGGCCCCGCCGGCGGCGCGCGGCCTCCTGTTTCTTCCCTACCTCCGCGGCGCCCTCAGCCCGGCGAGAGACTTGGATCGCCGGGGGGCGTTCCTGCACCTCGACCTCCGGCACGGGCGGGAGGACGCGGCGCGGGCCGTGCTGGAGGGGGTCGCCTTCGCGCTGCGGCACATTCGCGATGCCCTCGAACGCTCGGGGCAGGCGATCGGACAGTTGTGCGTGACGGGGGGTGGGAGCCGCAGCCGCGTCTGGACGCAGATCGTCGCCAGCGTCCTCGATCAGCCGCTCTGCTTCGTCGAGCCGGAGGCCTCCGCGCGGGGCGCCGCCCTCCTCGCCGCGGTGGGGCTGGGGCGCTTCCCCACGATCGCCGCCGCGGCGGAAGCGATGGTCCGCGGCGCGGGCACCGTCGACCCCGACCCGACCTGGACCGCCGTCTACCGAGACGCCTACGCGCGTTACCTCGACGCGGCGACCAGCTGATTCCGGAAAAATCGTTCCGGTCGGGTTCCTCGCTGACACTTCCTGCGAGTGCCGTGGGGTGGCGGGTTTACCGCGTACGCCGGCTGTGCGTAGACCTTGTGGAGGTGCTCACAGGGCCTGTTGGTTCAGACCTCGTGCACGTCGCGCTGAAAGGAGGCGGCAGTGGCTCGGATACCCTCGGCCCAGGTGGTGCCCGCAAAGCCGAGCTCCCTGGCGAATTTGCTGGAGTCGAAGAGGTACGGCGAATCGCTCTGATAAAGCATTTCGTAGGATTCCGCGACCAGCGGATTGAACCATCCTGCAACCCGGATCATGGCCCTGCTCAAGACGCGATATCTTGGCGCAACGCCAAATTCCTGCGCGACTAAGGCGACAAACTCTTTTCCGGTGAGTGGGTTGGCCATGGTGGGGACATGCCAGGTCTGATTCCAGGCGGTTGCCCGTTCCGCGAGTTGTACCAAGCTTTGCACGGCGTCCGGCGTGTAGGTAAAGGAGTGCGGGACAGAATCATTCACGAGCCATGAGGCTTTCTGCTTCCGAGCGAAGGGCTCGAAGACGAGACGATTAGGCACGCCGTTGGGCGTGGCGGGACCGTAGAAATCGGCGGAACGTGCAATCATGGCGGTGAGGGTGCCCGACTTCCACTCATTGATGAGGGTGGTGGCAATCTTCGCGCGGATTTCGCCTTTCGTGGTGCAGGGGTTGAAGGGCGTCTCCTCGGTCATGGGTCCGCGGACCTTGCCGTACAGGTACACGTTGTCAAAGAAGATGAGTTTTGCGCCGGCGCGCTTGCAGGCTTCGATCGTGTTGCCCATGATACGCGGCCACATTTCCCGCCAGAGCTTGTGATCGTACTTGAGACCAACAAGCAGATGCACAACGCTGGAGCCGGCGACAGCGCGGGTGGTTTGGTCTTTATCCATAAGATCGGCGGCAAGTGTTTCGGTCGCGCCGGGAATCTTCCGCGGATTGCGGCCGACGAGGCGAAATGGTTGATTCCTTACCGCAAGGCGTTTGGCGAGTTCGTTGCCAATGGCGCCGCCTGCTCCGAGGATGGTGATCATTCAGACCCCTCCCTTTCACGCGTACAGAGGGTTGAGAGTACCGCAGCTCGCCCCTCCGAGCACCCAGCGGACGTAGGCACGCCTGGCCTCCTCTGACATCTAGATGGGAAGAAGTTTATGGCGAGGAATCCAACGGGGCACAGCCTTGCGGTAGTTCTCGTAGGATATCCCGAACTTCCGGTGGAGTGTGGGTTCTTCGTAAAAAACCACAAATAGGTGGACGACCACCCATGCCAGTAGCGCGTACGTGAGGAGGGTCGCAGACGCGAAGAGCACGCTTTCGCCCAGGAGAATCAACACCGCGCCGACATACATTGGATTTCTGACCACGCGATACAACCCTCTGGTCACCAGCACCTTCGGTGGGTCAATGGGCGCCGGGGTCCCCCGTCCGGCAGACGCAAAATCCCAGGCACACCAGAGGTAGCACGCCGCGCCCAGCGCAATCGGCAAAGCCCCGATCAGCCCGAACGGAATGGCAGCCTCCGCTCCAACGGCGAGCAGATAGCGCGGTATCACCACCGTGACTGTACCTGGCACCAGGATGGTGAACACCAGCGTCTTGAGGACACTCATTGTCATCGTTAGTCTACGGTACGGTCCTCAGCCAACAGGCGAATGAGTCCGCCCTGCACTTCTGGAGTCCAAACCTTCTGGATTACTTTCTCCCTCTGAGAGCAAGCCACCGACGCACCGCTGGCGCGTTCTTTCTACGCGCTCACTCCCCGCAACCGAGGCTCGCATGCTAAGAAATCAGCTGCTGCGGACGTCATTCGCGAATATAACGTGGAGCAGACTTGGAGACAGGCCTTTCCATCCGGAAGTGCACCGTGTAGATCGGACTGCACGATGAGCCCAACCTACGTCCGCCGGCCGCGAAAGAACGCGGCCACCGCCGCGATGATCACGTCGACATCCTCCGGGAAAAGGGGCCTGGGGTCAAACGCCACCGCGCCCTCGGCGAGGTGGTGGTCGCGCGTCCAGACCGGCGGCTCCCAGCCGCGCAGGAAATCGACCAGGCGCTGCGCGCGGTCCCGCGCCCCGGCGCCGTCAAAGCGCAGCTCCGCGCGCTCGATCTCGGGGCGCACCTCGTCCCGCACGATCGCCGCCGCGGCGCCGCCGTGCACCCCGAACGCCGCCACCAGCCGCCGCACGACGGCGCGGTGGGCGAACCGGGCCGAGGCGTGGTCCGTCGCCGTGTACTCCCGCAGGGCCTCGAGGAGCCCGGCGATCGCCTCCTTGCCGACCTTCATCGCCCGCCCGATGCCTCGGTGCTGCGCGCGGACGCCGACCACCAGATCCCTCCGCCCACAGACGATCCCGCTCGTCGGACCGAGAAACGCCTTGCCGCCGCTGTAGATGACGAGGTCCGCGCCGAGCGCGGCGTAGCGGCGCAGGTCCTCCTCGGCGGCGGCGTCGACGAGCACCGGGACGCGCGCCGCGTGCGCGGTGTCCAGGCAGAACTCGAGCGGGAGCATCCCCTTCTGCACGGCGTGATGCGACTGGACGTAGACGAGCGCGGCCGGGTGGGTGCGGACCACGGCTTCGAGCTCACGACGGTCCGTCCGGTTGACCGCGCCGACGGCATGGACGACACCGCCGCCCAGCCGGATCATCTGCGCGATCTGCGCCCCGAAATCGACGAGGTGCCCGGTCTGGATGACCACCCGGCGCTCGCCCTCCTCGACGAACGGCACCTGACGGACCCTCCGGGGGTCTGCGCCCACGATGCTGGCGGCGACCCCGAGGGCGATGCCGGCGCTCGCGCTGCCGACGATCAGCGCCGCGGCGGCGCCGGTGGCCTCGGCGATCGCCGCGGCGGCGTCGTC
Source organism: bacterium (assembly GCA_035307765.1). NCBI lineage: Bacteria > bacterium. The sequence goes on from DATGHU010000032.1 coordinate 167,150, forward strand.
GTGGAGCCGCTCCATGTCGCAGTACTGACCGGCCGCACGCCGCATCGCCTCGACGACTCCGGCCGAGAGCGTCGATCCGCCGAGCGATGTCATGTGCCCGCTCGCGTTGATCACGCGGTGCGAAAAGATATCCACCGCCTCCAGGTGCGGCGGCCGTTTGGCGGTCCGGCGCCCCACCCGCGGAGACCCGGTTATGCGCGGAGGCGTCATCGACCTAAAGGTTGGACGCGGCGGCGAGCGATCCCTACCCTCCTCGGGGTGTCGACGTCGACCCGCGCGCAGGGGGCGACCCCGCCCGCGGCGGGGGCGCGGCCGGGAGGGATGCGCCCACCGTGCGGCCGCGTTTAACCTGACTGGAAACTCAGGGAGGAGGACCTATGTCCCCAGATCAGCCAGGCGGGGCGGGACCCGAGCGAGGAGCGCCCGGTCCCCAGGATCCGCGGGCGGGAATCGGAGGCACCCCGGAGGGCCAGACGACCGGGGCGCGGAGCCGCTCTCCCTCGCGCCTGCGGACGTGGGCCTTCCGGATCGCCTTGGTCGCCATCGCCATCGCCGTGTTTATGACGATCCGCTACTTCACTTATGCGGCCACGCATCCGAGCACGGACGACGCCTTCGTCCAGGGCTCGACCGTTTCCATCAGCTCGAAGATCTTCGGCCGGGTGAGCCAGGTGCTGGTGCAGGGCGACCAGCGCGTCAGCGCGGGCCAGCCGCTGGTGGTGCTCGATCCGACCGACGCCCAGATCGAGGTGCAGCAGGCGGAGGCCGCCCTGATCGCCGCCACGACCCAGGTCGCCCAGGCCCAGGCGGCCCTGACCGCGCAGCGGAGCGAGACGGCCGGCGCGGTCGCTCAGGCGCAGGCCGCCGACGCCGCGGCGGGGACCCGCGTCCCGCAATCACAGACCGAGGTGAGCCTGCTGAAACAGCAGCTCACCGCCCAACGCGCCCAGACCGCCGCCGGGCTGCAGGGCGCCGAGGCACAGGCCACCGCCGCGGCGGCTCAGGTCGCGACCGCCGGGGCCGCCGTCCAGGCGGCGCGGGCGGCACGCGATCGGGCGGAGAAGGACTACGCGCGCTCCCAGACGCTCGTGGCTCAGGGCGCCATCGGAGCACAACAGCTCGACGCGGATAAAGCCGCGGCGGACGTGACCGCGGCGCAGTACGACAGCACCCTCGCCCAGCTCTCCGCGGCGAACGATCAGCTGCGGGCCGCGCGCGCGCAGGTGGGCGTGGCCAAGGCCGCGCTCGAGATAATCATCGCCGATCAGGCCCAGGTGGAGATCAAACAACAGGACGTCGCCGGTGCGATCGCCCAGCGGACGCAGGCCGCGGCGGGGGTGGAGAGCGCCCGGAGCGGGTTCGCCGTCGTCAGGCAACGCGAGGCCCAGGTGGCCGCGGCACAGGCGCAGGTCGCGCAGGCACAGGCGCAGCTGGCCGCGGCGCGGGTCCAGCTCCAGGAGACGCGCATCTCCGCACCCGCGGACGGCGTCGTGGCCAGCGAGGTCTCGGCGCAGCCCGGTGAAGTCGTTCAGCCCAACCAGCCGCTCCTCACGCTGGTTTTCTCCTCGCAGAAGTGGGTGGAGGCCAACTTCAAGGAAACCCAGCTGCGCAACATGCGCGTCGGGCAGCCGGCCGCGATCCGGGTCGACCTTCTCGGCCGCACGTTCCCGGGACACGTCGAGCGCCTCGGACCGGCCACCGGTTCCGCCCTGTCGCTCCTGCCGCCCCAGAACGCGACGGGAAACTATACCAAGGTGGTCCAGCGGGTCCCGGTGCGGATCGCGTTCGACGACCCCACCGCCGACACCCTCCAGGTCGGGTTGTCCGTCGAGGTGACGGTGGACACGACCCGGCGCGCGGCCGTCCAAGGCCCCGGAGTCGGCAAGACCCCCTGATGGCCGTCGCTTCCGCCCCCGCTCTGGTCTCCGCCCCCAACCGGTGGCTGATCGTCGCGGCCGTGACCTTCGGCACGCTGATGGGCACGGTCGACGCGTCCATCGTCAACGTCGCCCTCCCCAGCATCCAGGCGGCGTTCGGGGTGTCGATCACCGAGGTCACCTGGGTCACAACCGGGTACCTGATCGCGTTCGTCCTCGTGCTCCCGCTGACGGGGTGGCTCGCCTCGATGTTCGGCCGCAAGCCGCTCTATCAGGCCTGCCTGGTGGTGTTCATGGGCGCGTCGATGCTGGCCGGCCTGGCCCCATCCCTCCCCTTCCTCGTCGCCGCGCGGGTGCTGCAGGGCCTCGGTGCCGGCGTGCTCGGTCCCACGGAACAGGCGATCCTGGGCGAGACCTTCCCGCCCGAGCAGCGGGGGTTGGCGACGGGCCTGTACGGGCTGGTCGTGGTGCTGGGGCCGACGATCGGCCCGCTGCTGGGCGGCGCGATCACCGACACGTACAGCTGGCGCTGGATCTTCTATATTAACCTGCCGGTCGGGATCATCGGGCTCCTGATGGTCGCGAGCTTCGTCATCGAGCCGTCGTATATCAAGGCGCACCGCACCGCGATCGACGTCGTGGGGATCGGCTTCATGACGGCGGGGTTTATGTCGCTGCTCGTGGTCCTGGAAGAGGGCAACCGCTGGGACTGGTTCTCGTCTCCGCTGGTGTGGGGCTTCGGCCTCGTCGCCGTGTCGTGTCTCTTGTTGTTCGTCCTCTGGGAGCTGCTGGGGACGGAGACCCCGGCCGTCGACCTGCGGATCCTGGCCAACCCCTCGTTCGCGGCGGCGTGGGTCTGCGTGACGCTGCTCGGCTTTGGGCTCATCGGCGCGCTCCTCCTGCAGTCGCTCTTCCTGCAGGAGGTCCTCGGCTACACCGCCACGCAGACCGGACTCGCCTTTATGCCGCGCGGATTGGTGACGATGATCATGAGCCCGATCTCCGGCCTGCTCCTCTACCGCGTGGGCCCGCGGCTCATGGCGACGATGGGCCTGGCCTGTGTCTCCTCGGCCATATTCCTGATGTCCCGATGGACGCTGGAGACCGGCCCGCTGCAGACGGTGATTCCGCTGATGATCAACGGGCTCGGGCTGTCGATGCTGTTCATCCCGCTGATGAACGCGGGGCTGGCGGCGGCGGACCGCCGGAAGCTGACCGGGGCGGCCGGCCTGCTCAACCTGCAGCTCCAGCTCGGCGCGTCGTTCGGCACCGCGGTGTTGGCGACGCTGATCGAGCGGGGCATTCAACGATACCACGCCCGGCTCGTGGAGCAGGCCCTGCCGACAAACCCCGCGTTCTCGCAAATGGTGCACCAGATCTCACAGCTGATGATCGGGGGCGGGAGCGACGCGGTCACCGCCCAGCAGCAGGCGATGGCCGTGGTGGACGGCATCATCGTCCGCCAGGCCACCGTGCTGTCCTTCGAGCACGCCTTTCAGGTCGTGGCGGCGGTGCTGCTCTTGATGCTGGTCTGCATTCCTTTCCTGCGGAGACCGGCCCGGGCGGACGCGGGACACTAGGCTGCACTGTTTCGATCTAGTGTTAACACTGGAGGAGGCGTCCTCCATGGAAAGAGGGTCACCACTCTACCTCCGGAACCTCCAACCGAGGCCTCGCAAGCTTCGGAGAGGGGGAGGAGAGCATGACCCTCGAGGACAGCGTTCGCCGTCATCGCTTGCAGATCATGCAACGGGCGGCGATCTTGGGCAATGTGACCCGGGCATGCGCGGAAGCGGGCATCTCCCGCACCCTGTTCTACCGCTGGCGCAAGCGCGTGCTGCGCTATGGCCCCGATGGTCTCCGGCCTCGGCCC